>DCTF01000064.1 GCA_002329225.1 Ruminococcaceae bacterium UBA1447 | reverse complement strand
GTTTTTTGTGAAAGTCGGCCAACGCTTGGGCAGAGCCGCTTTTTTGGAATATCAAAAAGCTTTCGGTTTTGCCGAATATACCGGAATTGAATGTCAGGAAAGAAAATCGAGCCTCCATTCGGCGGCAAATTTCGGAGATGTTCAACTGGCAAGTTCTTCCTTAGGGCAGTCCTTTGAAGTAACCCCAATCCAGGTAATTACCGCAATATCCGCTATTGCCAACGGCGGAAAACTTATGCGGCCCTACCTTGTGGCAAAACAGGTGGACGAAAACGGTAAAACGCTTAGTACAACACAGCCGGTTGTGCGCCGTCAGGTGGTTTCAAAAACCACCGCCGCCGCCGTAGCAAAGATGATGGAAGAGGTCGTCACAAGGGGGAGCGGGAAACGTGCTTACTTGCCCGGATACAAAGTGGCGGGCAAAACGGGAACCTCGCAAAAACTTGCTAAAATCAGCCAGACAGGAGACAGAAGTCTGTATGTGGCCTCCTTTGCCTGCTTTGCACCTGCGGATGACGCAAGGGTCGCAATGCTTATCTTAGCCGATGAGCCGAAAGGGGAGGCTGTCGGCGGCAGTCAACTGGCGGCTCCGATAGCGGGCAAAGTAATAGAAGAAACATTAAGATATTTGAATGTTGAACCGAGATACACACAAGCGGAACTCGCCGCTATTGTTGAGAGAACCCCCGATTTTGTGGGAGATACGCCTGAACAGGTTCGGGAACGTGTCAAAAACAAAAAAATAGCGGTAAAAGTGTTCGGCGAAGGTGAAAAAGTTATTTTCCAACACCCTGCAGCCGGCAGACTGGGGCCGAAACACGGGTTTATTGCCCTGTATACGGAAAAGGACATAGTTGCTCAGGAAGTTACCGTGCCTGATTTTTCAGGCAAAAAACTTTACGAAGTACTTGCTTTAGCCGAAAGGGTAGGGCTAAATGTAAAAATAAGCGGAAATATGCAGCTTGTAAATGAGCTTGTGTCCGTAAGGCAGAACCGTCCTCCCGGCACGAAGGTGATTTTTGCGGATGAAGTTGTTGTTTATTTTTCCTCTCAAAATGTAAGTGCCGAGGTCGGAGGATAATAAAAGGAAGGGATAAGTTTTTGAAACTCTCACAACTGGTAGAAAAAATTCAAATATTATCTGATTATGAAGATATAGAAATAACCGCTCTTACCGACGATTCGCGGAAAATTACGTCCGGCTGTGTTTTTTTCTGTATCAGCGGCGCCGGCTTTGACGGGCACAGCGCCGCATTGGCGGCGGTTGAGGCGGGGGCCGCAGCCGTTGTTTGTCAGCGGGATACCGGTGCACCCAACCAGCTGCTCGTTAACAACAGCAGGGAGGCCTATGCACTGGCCTGTGCCGCCTATTTCGGCAATCCGGCCGAAAAACTCAAGATGATAGGGATAACCGGCACAAACGGAAAAACCACCACAACTTTCATCCTTAAAAACATTCTGGAAAGTACGGGCAAAAAAACGGGACTTATCGGTACCGTTAAGAATATGGTCGGTGCAAAGGAATATCCGGCGACACTGACCACTCCGGACCCTTATGAGCTTCACGGCTTACTGCATAAAATGGCGGATGAAGGCTGTGAATACTGCGTGATGGAAGTATCTTCCCAAGCCTTGGATCAGAACAGAACCGCCGGAATTCTGTTTAATGCCGCCATGTTTACAAATCTGAGCGTGGATCATCTGGATTATCATAAAGATTTTGAACATTATGCTCAAGCAAAAAGAATGCTTTTCGACAATGCGGCTATGGCCATAGTAAACCTTGACGATGAGGCGGCCGCTTTAATGACGGACGGAGTGAAATGTCCGGTTTTCTCCTATTCGGTGAATACCGACTCCTCAGACTATACCGCTAAAAACATTCGTCTGAAGGCGGGCGGGGCGGAATATGAACTTGTCGGCGAAGGGGTAATAAGCCGTGTTTATTTCGGCGTGCCGGGCACTTTTTCCGTTTACAATTCCATGGGTGCGGCTGTCTGCGCCCTTAAACTCGGCATTCCGATGGCACAAATCGTAAATGCGCTAAAGGTATTTCCGGGAGTGCCGGGCAGGCTGGAAGTAGTCCCTACGGCAACCGACTATACAGTGATAATTGACTACGCTCATACTCCTGCAGGGCTTGAAAACATTTTAGGCGCCCTTCGGGAAGTCACCGAGGGCAGGATTATTACGGTTTTCGGTTGCGGAGGGGACAGGGATAAAACCAAAAGACCAAAGATGGGCGAAATCGCCGGCAAGATGTCCGATGTAGTCGTGGTCACTTCGGACAACCCCAGAACGGAGGAGCCGTCGGCAATAATAGAGGATATTTTAGCTGGGATGAAAAATATAAAAACTCCCATGATTGTAAATGAAAATCGTACCGAGGCGATAGCCGAAGCGCTGAAAACCGCCCGAAAGGATGATGTGGTTGTGCTTGCGGGTAAAGGGCACGAAACTTATCAGATTCTGAAAACCGGTAAAATCCATTATGACGAGCGGGAAGTTGTGGCGAATATTTTAGAGGGTAAATAACGGGCGTTTAATCTGCAGAGCAAAAGAGGTGGCAAGGATTGAAACTCAGCAAACTGTCCGATATAGCGAAGGCGGTTAATTCCTTCAGTCCCGTTGACGGTGAAATAACGAAAATCTGCACGGACACAAGAGCCCTTATCCCCGGCTGCCTTTTTTTAGCTCTTAAAGGTGATAAATTTGACGGTCACGAATATATTGCAAAAGCCTTGGAATCGGGCGCAGTCGCAGTAATCTGTGAGCGTACTGCTGGCTTTGCGGAAAAAGAAATACTTGTGCCCGACACCCGATGCGCACTTATGAAAATAGCCCATTGGTACCGCCGCCTGTTTAATCCCGTTGTAATTGCCGTTACCGGCAGTGCGGGCAAAACCACTACAAAAGAGATGGCCGCTCTTGTGTTCGGCAGCACATTTAAAACCTTGTACAACGAGGGAAACCTGAACAATGAGATAGGTTTGCCTAAAACTCTGTTTAATCTGGATGACAGCTATCAAGCCGCCGTGCTTGAAATGGGAATGAACAACTTTGGCGAAATCTCCCGTTTATCTTTAGCAGCCGCCCCTCATGCCGGGATTATTACAAACATAGGTACGGCGCATATCGAAAAACTGGGATCAAAAGAGAATATTCTGAAAGCTAAAACGGAAATTACCGACGGAATGCCTCCCGATGCGCCGCTGATAGTAAACGGTGACGACCCTCTGTTGTCAAAGCTAAAACCGGGTGACCGCCCTGTTATTACTTTCGGTATTGAAGCCCCCGTCCTTGATTTTACGGCAAGAGAAATACGTCAGCAAGGGGATTCAACGCTTTTCACCCTTACCTGTGCCAAGGGAGATTTTAAGGCGGAGCTTCCGGCGGCGGGTAATCACAATGTCTGCAATGCTCTGGCGGCTATTGCAGCGGGAGATTTTGCCGGTATTCAACCCGAAATTGCTGTAAAAGCACTCAGCGGTTATAAGCCTGCGGGAATGCGTCAAAAGACAAATACAATAAAGGGTATCATTTTTATTGAAGACTGCTATAATGCTAACCCCGAATCAATGCTGGCCGCACTTGCAGTTTTAAATGATATGCCTGCCAGAAGAAGGATTGCCGTTCTTGGGGATATGCTGGAGTTGGGCTCTTACTCCGAAGAAGCCCACCTGAAGTTGGGTGAGGCTGCGGCGGAATACAATGTGGATATACTCTTTACCTACGGGGAACGAACTTTAGATACCGCCTTGCAGGCGGAAAAATCAGGGGTAACCGCGGTCCGATCTTTTTCGGACAAGAACGAAATGGCAAAGGAACTTTTGTCTTTGTTGTCTGCCGGCGACGCTGTGCTGTTTAAAGGCAGCAGAGGCATGGCGCTTGAGGATGTGATAGATATATTATATAAAGGACTTGAAGAAAAAGGCTGAAATGCCGTTTGTGATTATTCATACCTGACACATTTAGGCCATGGAACAAGCGAGCATCTTGGAATCGCTTTGCAAAAGGACGGTGAAAAAATGAACGGAATGAACAACAGAGCGAACACTCAAAATCGAAGAAAAAATACGGATGAAAGATTAAAAGAAGCCATAGGCGAAAAAATGCTTGATTGGTTCGGATTTGTTAAAAAGCTGAACCCCAAGCATTGGTTTGCTCAGGGCGAAATCGATCTGTATTTTTTCATTACTGTTGTCATTTTGGTTTTGGCAGGTATAATAATCAACTTCTCGACAGTAGCTCCCGATTTTGCCAAAGGCGGCGGAACGTTTATACAAAGCTTTCAAAAAGATATCCTTATATTGATTGTCGGTTTTGTATTAATGATAATAACCTCAAAACTGCGCACTGATTTTATTAAAGAATTTTCCGTACTTGTTTTTTTAATATCTTTTTTGCTGCTTATAGCGGTTTTATTCTATCACACCGTGCTTCCCGGCAGGGAGGGGATAAAAAGATATATCCCACTGTTAGGTATACAATTTCAACCTTCCGAAATAGCCAAGTTGGGGCTCATTATGTTCACCGCCTGGGGAGCACAGCGGAACAAAAAAGGATTGGAAAAAAATTGGTATAAAACCCTGCCCTGGTTTATTCCCGTGTCTCTTTTTACCGCTCTGACTCTTAAGGAACATCATCTTTCGGGGGCAATTCTGATGCTTGCAATCGGTATTGTGATGCTCTTTTTCAGCGGAGTAAAACTGCGGNNTTCGGCCCCCCGCTATTGATACTTGCCGTCCTTGTGGTGGTTCTTATATATTATGCGCATAAAGATCCGAGCTCCATTCCGGGCTTTATTCCTGAAAGTATAAAAGACCGGTTTGTCAACAACATAGATAAACGTTATGAGTTTTTACGAATAATTGCGTGGCTGGATAAAGATTTCAGCCCCAGAGAACACCGTTATCAAACGAACAGCTCGCTGTATTCGATTGCCAACGGCGGTTTATTCGGCAGAGGGTTGGGGAACTCAATAAGAAAGTACGGCCATTTACCGGAGGCCTCCAATGACTTTATTTTTGCTATAATATGTGAGGAACTGGGTTTTTTAGGCGGAGCGGCGGTTTTAGCATTGTTTGCATTTCTGATGTGGCGAGCATTTGTTATAGCTAAAAATGCAAAGGATCGTTTTAGCACCCTGTTAACTCTGGGGATTGCCACCCAAGTGGGCCTGCAAACCTTTCTTCATATAGCTGTGGTTACGGATATGGTGCCCAACACGGGTATCGGACTGCCCTTTATAAGCTCCGGCGGCACCTCGATTGTTACTATGCTTGTTCAGATGGGACTTATCCTGGGAGTTTCCCGTACAGCCAAAATGAAAAAGGATTAAGAGGAGAAAAGGCTTTGGATTTAAACGGAAAAAGAATCCTTTTTGCCGCCGGAGGCACCGGGGGTCATGTGAACCCCGCTCTTGCTGCAGCCGGCTATATCCGTGAACATTGGCCGGAGGCGGAAATTCTGTTTGTCGGAACACCCGATAAAATCGAGGCAAGATTGGTGCCGGCAGCGGGTTTTGCCTTTAAAACAATAAAAATTGACGGATTTCTGAGAAAACTTTCTTTAAGATCCATTCGCAGAAACCTTTCGGTTTTATCGGCGTTGCCCGCTTCATACATTAAAGCGGGACAAATATTAAAAGATTTTCGTCCCGATGTTGTTGTCGGTATGGGAGGGTATGTAACCGGGCCGGTGCTGAGAAAAGCCGTCAGAATGGGCATACCCGTGGCGATACATGAGCAAAACGCCTATCCCGGGGTTGCCAACAAGGCTGTGGCTCCAAAGGCGGGCGCAATTATGCTGACCGTTGAAAAGGCGGCGGAGCATATGAAGTTCAAAACGCCCCCCGTTCTTACGGGTCTCCCGGTGCGCATGGATTTACTCACCGCCGACAGAGAAAAGAGCAGGGAAGAACTCGGCCTCGGGGACAGACCTCTGATCCTCTCAATGGGAGGGAGCCTGGGCGCAAGGGCGATAAATGCGGCTGTGGCGGAAATGATAGTTTTAAAACATGAGTCAAACTGCGTGTTTATGCACGCTACCGGCTCAAAAGGCCTTTGGGTAAAAGATGTGCTGAGGGAAAAGGGTATTAACCTGTCAAATGAAAGCAATGTAATAATAAGAGAATATATTGATGATATGGCCCGCTGTATGAGTGCGGCGGATGTGGTGATAAGCCGGGCGGGAGCGGGAACCCTCAGTGAAATACAGGCCCTCGGCAAGGTTTCAATTCTTATCCCTTCCCCCAATGTAGCGGAAAACCATCAGTTCCATAATGCCATGGCCCTTGTGAGCAAGGGCGCAGCGTTAATGATTGAAGAAAAAGATCTGACAGGCAAAATTCTCAGCGAAAAAGTGTTTGCCCTTTTGGAAGATAAGGCTCTTTCAAAAAGTATAGGCGAAAATGCCGCCCGCTTATCCATACCCGATTCTGCGGCACGCATAGCGGAGTGTATAGGCAGACTGGCTTCCGGACAAAAGAATAATTTTTTAAGGAGTTGACGGCTTAGCATGGCGCAAAATAATAATCGAAACACAACCGGTCATGCGGGCCGGCAACTGACCTCAAGGGAACGGGCGTATATAGCGCAAAGGAAAAGGAAAAAGATAAGGCGTAGGAGAATTATTGCTTATTCCACAATCTTTTTTTTAGTGACAGCCATTATTGCCGGTTTGCTGTACGGATTTTTTACTATTTTCAGAACGACCGCTTACAAGGTGGAAGGTTGCGAAAAGTATTCGGCGGAAGAAGTTTTTACGGCTTCCGGAATACATTTGGGCGGCAATTTGTATTTTACCGTTACAAAGCACGCCCCGGCTTTGATACAGGAAAAGCTCCCCTATGTACATAGAGTTGTCATAAAAAGAAAAATGCCGGGCACCTTTTTGTTTTCGGTTGAGCAGACTGCCGCTGCCGTAGCAATGCGGGAAGAAAACACTTGCCTTTTACTGGACAAAAACGGAAAAGCGCTGGAACGCTTACCGGAAACGGCAGAGGTTGAACTTCCGTTTTTGCTCTGCCCTGAACCTAAGATAGCCGCACCGGGACTGTATACGGAATTTGACGATGTTCCGGATGCGGTAGCCAACCCTCTGATTATTTATAAATCTCTCTTGTCGGCTATTGAAGAAGTCGGTTTGAAAGATATTACGGTAATAAACATGTCAAAAGTAACGGATGTAACATTGGTGTACCGTGATAGAATTCGTCTGCATTTAGGTACCCCCTCGCAATTGGAAGACAGGCTGAGAATGGCCGTCAACGTTTTGGAAAACGAAAATATGATTTCGCCCGAAGAAAGGGGAGAAATTGACTTAACCGTGCTCAAAAGCGCTTCTTTCAGGCCGGATAAAGAAGTTTCGGCAGAAGATGTGTAATAAGAATAAATATTGCTTGAAAAAAAGTCATAGTCGTGTTAGTATTTGACGGAAAGTAATTGCTCCTGCAGGGGGCTGATATTTATTTTTATCCGGGA
>DCTF01000088.1:10720-10885 GCA_002329225.1 Ruminococcaceae bacterium UBA1447 | reverse complement strand
GCAGCACATCAGCCGCCCGCAGGTTCCGCTGATTTTTACGGGATTGAGTGAAAGGCCCTGTTCTTTTGCCATGCGGATGGAAACCGGTTGAAAAGCGTCAAGAAAAGAACTGCAGCAAAAGACTCTGCCGCACATACCCAAACCGCCGATCATTTTTGACTCGTC
>DCTF01000088.1:0-10696 GCA_002329225.1 Ruminococcaceae bacterium UBA1447 | reverse complement strand
TCCACATCCACAAGCTTCATATCCAGCTGATGGAACAAAATCTTTTCGACGCAGATGTCGAAAGCTTCTTTTTCTTTGGCGCGGAGCTTTTCAAGGGTTATTAAATCTTCCTCAGTGGCAATACGAACCAGTCTGCGCAGAGGTTTGACAATTTTGTCATCTTCAACCTGCATATTTTCATCCACGGTTTCGCCGCATTCAAGCCCCCTGGAGGTTTCGACAATAACCATGTCGCCTTTATTTACTTTTTGACCTTCCGGGTCAAAAAAATATGTTCGGCCGGTGTCGTTGAATTTTACGCCGATAACTTCTGTCATGCTTTGTTGACCTTTCCTTTCCCGGGGAGAACGCCCCGGAGTGAGTAGTTGCGGTTAAACCGCATAAATTATGCCCTGAGCCTTGAGCACAGTCTTGAAATTAAAAGGGTATTGTTGCAGCTCCTTTTTACCGCATCGTCAAGTTTGCGGACTTCTTCCGCCAAATTCAGCAGGCGCGGAACGGGCAGGGCTTTTGCCAAGACTTTGGCCGCATCCGGCGAAGAGGACAACAGTTCTCCTCCGCTTTTTACCACTAAAGCATCCCTGATAATAAGCTCCAGCTCAGCCAAAGACAACTCCAAGAGCTGATTGTCTTTTTCAAAAACCGCCGTTTCTATAAGCAGGTCATAGTCACGGGGTGCGGTTATGGCCCGTGCAAGCTTAGCCGCCGCCTGACGGGCAAGTTCCGGTTTTTTGGACCGGGAACTTGTTTCGGGCTGTACGGCGCCCAAATTAAAACAGGCAACCCGCGACAAAACTGTGGTCAAGAGGGAATTTCTGCTTTCGCACAAAAGAAAAAAACGTATATATCCGGGCGGTTCTTCAAGGATTTTAAGCATTGCGTTTTGCGCCTGTGCGGTCATAACCCCCGCATCGGGGAAGATGTAAACTTTTAAATCCGCCTCATTCGGAACTATATAGGCATTTTCAATAACCGGACGGACAACCCTTACGCCGAACTGAACTCTGTCCTTTTCTTTTTCAACCTCGGCAATATCCGGATGGCGCAGATTATCTTCCAACGCTTTGAGGACGGGCTTTTTTTTACCCGCCGCAGCAGCGAAGCTTTTAAGGCATGAGGAGCAGACAAGGCAAGGCTTTTCACCTTTGCCGTTGCAAACCGAAGAAGCCGCCAAAAGCCTTGCCAGCTTCAGGCGGTCACTGTGGCTGCCCCCCTCGATAACAGCGGCATGGGGAAACCTGCCGGAATCCATTGCCTCGGACAGCCCGTTTTTTATAGAACTGTTCAGTTCAAGGCCTAAAAAATCCATATTTTACCGAAAGCGCTCAAAGCGCCGGAAGGCTGTTACAGTTTATAGAACTGTTCCACATCCAGCACAAAGATGGTCGCTCCCCCGATGGTAACCTCAACCGGCATCGGCATAAAAGTCTCGTTGGTGAACGAGGGACTTGATTCCACCATCTGGGTACGCCGGCTGCTGCGGTTGCGGATAATCTCAATGACGTCGGCCACCTTGTCGTCTTCCGCGCCTATGAGGAGGGTCGCATTGCCCGCCCTCAAAAATCCGCCGGATGTGGACAATTTGGTGGCGCTGAAACCGTTGCGGGAAAGCTCCCCCAACACGGCATGACAGTCATCATTGTTGACAATGGCTATTAAAAGTTTCAAACAATCCACCCCTTGACATTGTTTTATTAATTATAACCTGTAGCGGTTCGTTTTACAACGGCAATTGCCGAAAAACCGTTATGTTTTAAAGATTGTATATTATTTTCCGTAATTACTTCGCCCGGAATAACAAGAGGAATAGCGGGGGGGCAGGGGCAAACGGGCGTTGCCGCCGCCTGACCTGCCGCTTTTTCGACGGGCAAAACCGTTTTCGGGGACAAAAGTGCCTGCCTCGGTGAAAGAAGGGCTTGCGACAAAGGCGTACAGCCCGTCAGTGTCACGGCATCCGACACTTTTTCATTTTTTATTTCGGTTAAAGCGCTGCGCAAAGCGGTAAGATCTTCTTCCGTATTAAACGGGGTCAGAATAAGGATAACTCCCTCACTGCCGGCATATTCCGGTTCTATGCCCCGCTGCCTGAGGATCTCCCCTGCCCGTTCCCCGCCGCATTCGGGCAGGAAAGCCAATCTCATCGGATCGCATTCCCCTTCCGGCAACACAAGGCCGATATCACGCATATAGTTTTTCAACTCTTCGCCCTTTACGGCCTGCTGCCTGATTATATCCCCGCCTTCACCTGCAAGCCATACCCGGCACAAGTCAAGGGAAAGCATAATAAGGTAGGAAGGACTTGTGGAGCCGAAAAGCGCCATGGCTTCCCTTGCCGGTGAAACAAAATCTTTACGGGCAATATTGAGCCAGGCTCCGCCGGTGAGAACGGGCAAAGTTTTATGGGCGGAATCCGCAGTTATGGCCGCTCCCCCTGCAATAGGCCCCAAGCCGGGGTTAACAAAGGGCAAGTGAGCGCCGTGGGCATTGTCAACAAGAAGCGGAACACCGAAACTTTCCGCCGCCCGGGCGATGGCTTTAACATCGCTTAAAACCCCGAAGTAGTCCGGAGTGGTGATATAAACCGCCTTGGCATCCGGGTTTGCTTTTAACGCCCCGGCTATCGACTCCGCCGATATTCTGCCGGCAAAACCCTGTCCGGCACTTTCGTCCGGCATATCCCAGACGGGGCTTATGTCGAGCAGCGCCATGGCGTTGATAGCCGAACGGTGAACAACACGGCCGAAAACAACTTTGCCGCCCTCGTGCGCCGCTAAACGCAGCATTGTCTGAATACAAAGGGTACAGCCCCCGGCGCTCATAAGCGTGGCGGCGGTGCCGAAAAGTTCACTTGCCAATTCTTCCGCCCGGGCAGTGGCGCCGGCTCCGTCAAAAAGGCTGCCCGNNTGTTTAAGGGCGGAAAGACTCTGAGCCGTTCCGCCGTGGCCGGGCATATGAAAGCAGGAGCGTTTTTTTTGATTGTGGCTCACTATTGCGTCAAGTATCGGAGTTTCCATTTTACAAACCTCAACGGAGGATATTATTCTTTCCCTCCGATTATTCTAAGATTCCGTCCCATGACTTCATCGCCCCTCCACGCCCAAACCCGATCGGAATTGTCTTCGGAAAGGTCGGCACGGGAACGAAAACCGGTTTCAAACTCTTTAAGAGGCCGGCTCACGGCACCGGCGTTCATGGGACAGACCAATTGGCAGATGTCGCAGCCCCAGGCACAGCCCGCACGTTCAATAAGCCGTTCCTGTTCGGGAGACAGCGTTTTTTTACTTTGCGTAACATGAGAAAGGCAGGTGTTTTTCTCAAAAACCGCTTTACCCAAAGCATCGGCGGGGCAATTGTTTACGCAAAGTCCGCAAAGGTCGCAGTAAAGGGGCTTAGCTTTACAGTCTGCGGAGATTTTCAGTGTGGTTACAATCTCACCGATTAATACCCACGAGCCGTAGACGGGGTGAATAAGCAGGTTATTGAGCCCCAACACACCCAAGCCCGCCAGAGCGGCGGCATATACTTCCGGCACCGGGGAATTGTCCGTAAAACAGGCAAAATCTTCATGCGGGAAAATGTTTTTCAGTTCATTCACCGCTTTTTCAAGGCGGATGTTTATGACATGATGGTAATCGGGAACGGCGGCAAAACGGGCAAGGTCGGTATTTTTGTACTTCTCATCGGGCATGGAATAGGGAAAAACGGCAACGATAATACTCGCCGCATGCCGGGGTATGTCTTTTGCAGCCTTGCAGGGAAGAAGACAGTCGGACACCGCAGCGAAGTCACATACTCCCCAGGCGGGAAAAATACCGTCCAATATTTTTTTCCCCTCAACATTCATAACAATTTTACAATGCACCCGCAAAGGCTATCATAAACGGCATGGTAACAATGGCTAAAAGGCTGACAATCGCCACCGTTTGGGAGGCAAAAACATAGTCACGGTTGTACTGAGCTGCAAACATTACGGTATTGTTTGCCGTGGGAGCGCTTGCGGAAATCACCAGGGCGGAAAGCAAGGTGCCGCTCAGGCCGAACAGCTTAAAGACTGCAATCATAACAAGGGGCAGAACAATAAGTTTAAACAGGGCAACAATAAAAATCCGGCCGTCGCTGAAGAACTTTTTGACATCAACCTTTGAAAGGTAGGTACCGAAAATTATCATAGCTAAGGGGGTGTTCATACTTGCTATATAGTTCACGGGTTGGTAAATGACGTCAGGCAGATTTACATTGAGTAAAAACAGGGGCAGGCCAACCAAAACCGCCAGCGTTCCGGGATTGATAATCAGTTTTTTGAATGCAAATCCGCGTTTTTTGCCCTCGGATTTCTCCTCCATGATAAATACGCCGTGAGTAAAGACGAACATTTGAAAGGCCATGATGACGGCCGAACAATAGAATACGCCCTCTGAGCCGAGTACCGCATTCGCAAGNNAGCCGCAGTTGCCGTAAACGCAGGCGTACTTCAGCACTGCTCCTTTATGGCGATCGGACTTTCTGAAAAAAGGAATATTTATAACCGCCGCCACGGCATGAATCAACAGACCGCAGCCGATGGCTATAAAAAGCTTTTTTGCCGTTTCGGGGGAATACTCAATTTCCAGAAAAGAGCGGACAATCACATTGGGCGTGATGATATAAAAAAGCAGCCCGGTACAAAGCCTGGCTGTTTTTTCGGTATAAAGTCCGGTCTTGTCGGCAATCACGCCTACCGCTACCACTATATAAAGGATTGCCACCTGTTCGGCGGCATTGAGCATGGTGCCGAAAAAAAGAGCCTTATCGAACAATTCAATCTTCCCTTCTCTTGCCCTTGAGAAAACGCATTTTACCGAGAATAAGCGCCGGTATAAAAATACCCAAGGCAAGGTCGCAATATTCGGGAGGCGACAACATGGCGAGTACGGAACCTTTACCTAAAATAACCATAGCCATACGGGGGACAAAACAAAGCAGACAAAGCAGGGCTGCCGGCAAACCGAAGCCTATGATTTTCCAGTCCGCATCCTTATTATTCACCCGTGATACTACCTGTGCAAACGCCATAAAGAACAGCATCAATGCCACCAGCATAAGCAGTTCAAAAAACAAATCCGAAACCCGCAAAAAGCTGATTGTGCGCATAAAGCGGTGCAGAATCCGGCATACAGCCCAACCGAGAGGACTTAATGCCAGAATCTTAAACCGTTCGGGGGAAAACTTGCCCGTTATTAAACTCACCCCATAGATTGAAAAAAAGGCAAGGGCAAGAAATGCAAAAACAATCTGCGCCAAAACAGGCAGGCGGCTGGCACTGAGCATATCATTTGTAAGCACCTGAGTAAGCGGACTTGAGTCCGGCGACAACACGGCTTGCTTGATATTGCC
This sequence comes from Ruminococcaceae bacterium UBA1447, assembly GCA_002329225.1. Lineage (GTDB taxonomy): Bacteria > Bacillota > Clostridia > Oscillospirales > Acutalibacteraceae > UBA1447. The sequence continues at coordinate 5,323 of DCTF01000088.1, read as the reverse complement.
GTAATACCGGGTCATGGCTATTGCATCCAAAGCAAGACCGGCGGTAACTCCGAATGCAAGTACTCCCAGCACGGGCTGTTTTCTGACCGTTGTGCTGTACCTGGTGCTGTAACGACCGAAGAATGCCAGAATCAGGGGAGCCGCACAGAATACTCCCAAAAGAATATACAATAGATTAATGCTGAGGTCGGATCCCGTGTAAAAACCTGTTTTGGGTTCAACAACATACAGATACTGATAAACCCGTACAGGTAAAACGGAAAGTACCCCGGCGGCAAAAAAGCTCATGGGTAAGGCTAAATTTAAGCTAAAATGTCTTTTCTTCACTTCACTCACACCGTTTCAATTTCAAGCTCATCTTTCTTCGGAGGGGATGTACTCCGGGAAAGCCTTTGTTCCGTTTTCTTTTCTGTCCGCAAGCGGGACATAATTGCGCGGCAAGCTGGCGTTCTTATACCCCGGGCGGATAATCCGGCCGCCGGTAAGCAGTTCCTCAATACGGTGGGCNNTAGAGGTCTTCCGGGATATTCAGCATTTTGTAAACCAAACCCGAGTATAAATCAACATTGGCACAGATTTTCTTTTTGTTGCCTTTGACTTTATCAAAAATCTCGGGTGTCAGCTTCTCAATAAGAGTAAGCAGTTTGAGCTCGTCGCCAAAGCCCTTTTCTATTGCAAAGGCTTCGGCGTTCTCACGCAGGACAACGGCTCTGGGGTCGGAAAGCGTGTAAACCGCATGGCCCATACCGTAAACAAGGCCCGTTCTGTCCCCCGCCTGCTTATTGATAAGCTTTGTCAGGTAATCCGCCACCTGACCTTCGTCGGTGGGGTCTTTAATCTCTTTCATCATGAGGGCGGTCATCTCGGAAACTTTTATGTTGGCGCCGCCGTGCTTGGGCNNGTTGCCGCCGCCGTGTTCCGCATGAAGAATAAGGCATAAATCCAATAAGTGCGCCTCTTCCTCGGTAAACTGCCTGTCCGAGCGGATAGAGCGCAGTATGGTCTGCGCCGTAACATGCTCCGGTTTAAGCTGGTGTATGTGCATGCTCTTTTGATAGAAAGCACGGCGCTTAACCTGATAAGCGTAGGACATAATAGTGGGAAGCTGAGCAATCAGCTGAATTGACTGCCTGAGCACATTTTCGGTGGAGTTGTCCTCCGGATTTTCATCATAGGAATACAGAGCAAGCACACAGCGCGCCAGCTTATTCATAATATCCCGGGAGGGAGATTTGATAATCATGTCCTCAATAAAGTCGTCGGGCAACGGTCTGCACTTACTGAGCAGGGCGGTAAAAGATTCCAACTGGGTTTTTGAGGGCAGATTGCCGAATAAAAGCAGCCAAGCCACTTCCTCAAAACCGTAGCGGTCTTCCACCTTGCAGCCGCGGATGATTTCTCTCATATCTATACCGCGGTAAATCAGGCGCCCCTCTTTGGGTACCCGCTCACCGTCGCTTACATAATAACCTTCAACATTACATATTCTGGTAATGCCCGCCATAACCCCGGTACCGTCCGGGTTGCGCAAGCCCCTTTTAACACCGAAACGCTCAAACTCTTCCGGATTTATTATGTTTTCAGTTTCAAGCTGTTTGCAGAGAGAGGCCAGAGTTTCGTTTGCTATGGGAGTAATATTTTGTTGCATCAGGCCACCGCCTTATTAAAAGTAGTCCCTATATATTACAACAGAGATATGAATATAGTCAAGCAAAAACCGCCGCCGTACGGCAGCGGTTTCGGGAAAAAATGTCAGTTTTCGCTTTCAAGCTCATGTACAAAGAGTCCGCTTAAAAGCTTCGGTTCAAACCAGGTGGACTTCGGGGGCATAATTTTTTCCGCATCGGCTATACTCAACAGTTCTTCTATTGAGGTAGGATACATGGAAAATGCCAGCGCCATCCCGTTTTCCACCCGGCGCACAAGCTCGTCAAGTCCCCGTATGCCGCCCACAAAGTCTATACGATTGTCCGTGCGGGGATCCCCTATCCCGAGCACGGGAGCCAGAAGATTGTTTTGCAAAATAGAAACGTCAAGCCGCCCTACGGGGTCGGACTCGTCGTAAGTCCCCTCCTTTGCGGTGAGCCGATACCACTTGCCGCCGCAGAGCATACCGAAAGTGTGCCTGCGGGAAGGTTTATAGGGCGAACTGCCGCCCGTTTCTTCCAGAACAAACTTCTCACGCACTTTTTCCAAAAACTCCGCTTCGCCGAGCCCGTTTAAATCGGCAAGAAGACGGTTATAGTCCATTATCTCCAGTTCATCCTGTGGGAAAGCCACGGCAAGAAAGCGGTTGAACTCCTCTTCCCCGGTGCAGTCGGGATGCTGCGCCCTGCGTTTTTTTGCCACACTCACGGCGGAAGCCGCTCTGTGGTGGCCGTCGGCAATGTAAAGCGCTTCCATTTTTGCAAAGGCGGCCTCTATAGCCGCATTGAGGGCATCGTCTTCCACCACCCATACGGTCTGACCCACGCCGTCATCGCTTACAAAATCATAGACCGGCTGACTGCTTTCCGTGAAAGATTTAATAAGGTCTGAAAGCTCTTTATTCTTCTTGTAAATGAGAAAAATCGGACCGGTGTTGGCATCGCAAACATCCACATGGGTTGTTCTGTCAAGTTCTTTATCCGCCCTGGTAAGTTCATGGCGCTTGATGCGTCCTTCAATATAGTCCAAAGCCCCGGCACAGCCTACCACTCCGGTCTGGCTGCGGCCGTTCATTATTTGACGGTAGATATAAAAATGCGGTTTTTCGTCTTTTGCGCAGATGTTTTTCTCCCTGAGTTTTTTCAGATTTTCTTTTGCCTTCTGATAAACTTCCGGGGAATATAAATGCGTTCCCAAAGGCAGGTCGATTTCCGCCTTGTCCACATATAGAAAACTCAGGGGATTCCCGGCTACCGCCGCCCTCGCTTCGTCGCTGTCCATAACATCGTAAGGCAGGGCCGCCACCGCTTTGGCATACTCCGGCTTCGGTCTGACCGCTCTGAATGGTTTAAATATCGCCACAACAACACTTCCTCTCATTTTTAAGTTTTTTGCACCTGCAATAGTTTACATTTTATTGTGCGCTCTTGCAAGAGCCGAAAAAAACGGGGCGGCAATAAACCGCCCCGCCTGATTATCAATTCAAAAATTATTCAATACCGAGAAGGTAATTCACAGAAACACCGAGCACTTCCGACAGGGCCTTAAGCTCAAAGTCCGTTACATAGCGCAGCTGACCTTCCAACTTGGAAAGGCCGGAAGCGTTGAGGTCAATACCCTTTATCTGAAGCTGGGTAAGCAGGTCTTTCTGCTTCATATTGATGGCTTTGCGCCGTTGTTCGACTTTAGCACCGACGATGTTGCGGTTCCCGAGAGGCTGTCTTCTTATCCTCATATTAATTCTCCTTTTCATTAAAATCAGCGGTTTGTAAAAGCAAGCACTGTATGTATTGTTATACATAGAGAAATAATGTTTTTGAACCGCTCGCCGCAAAGCAGATATATATCCCTCTGCAACGGATTTATTTTACCACTTTAGAACGATTCCGTCAAGAATATTCTAAATAATTATTGGAAAAACGAAATATAACTGCAAGGCGACCGACACGGACGGCTGTATTCATGCGGCTTTATACGGCTAATATTTTTTCATTATTACCGGGGGAGTTATTCAGTTTTAATATTATATTTTGCCTGTCACGGTATGCAAAATATTTTTTCAGGTTTATCGGGGAAGTTTCAGTTTAATTTATGCCCCGCGCGTGCTATACTGAAAGCGGACTTAATATAAGGAAGAAATTGTTAAAGCGATATGCAAGAAAGGACGATGAGTATGACGGGCAAATACTCGGACACACGCAACCTGACTATGCTGGCGGATTTTTACGAGTTTGTAATGGCAAACGGTCTGCTTGCTCAAGACAGAGGCAAAACCGTAACTTATTTTGATATGTTCTTCCGCGGTCTGCCCGACGGCGGCGGTTTTGCAATTACGGCGGGCCTGGAACAACTTATTGAAAGCCTCCAAAACCTGCGCTTTACAAAGCCGGATATAGAGTACTTGCGGAACAAAGGCTTTCACCCCGATTTTATTGAATATCTGACAGACTTTGAATTTTGCTGCGATATCTGGGCTGTCCCCGAGGGTACGCCCGTTTTCCCCGGAGAGCCTTTGGTCACGGTAAGAGGACCGGCTGTTCAGGCTCAGTTTATTGAGAGCATAATACTGCTGTGCATAAACCACCAAACCCTAATAGCCACTAAGGCAAACCGTATTGTACGGGCCGCTCAGGGGCGGGAGGTTTACGAGTTCGGCACAAGGCGTGCCCACGGAGCCGACGCCGCTTTATTCGGTGCAAGGGCGGCTTATATCGGAGGCTGTACGGGCACTTCCTGTACTCCCGCGGAGCTTCGCTTCGGGATTCCCGCAGCGGCAACGATGACCCACAGCTGGGTTCAGATGTTTGACAATGAAAAAGAGGCTTTTATTGCCTTTGCGGAGGAATACCCCGATAACTGCTCACTTCTGGTGGACACTTATGACACCTTAAAATCCGGTATACCGAATGCGCTGGAGGTTTTTCGGGATTATGTTGCCGCCAAAGGGTTCAGGCCCAAGGCCATTCGGATAGACAGCGGCGACCTGGCATACCTGTCACGCAAAGCAAGGCGCATGCTTGACGAGGCGGGATTTTCCGACTGCGAGATTGTCGCTTCAAACTCTTTGGATGAGTATATTATCCGCGACATGGTGAGTCAGGGGGCCAAGGTTGATACGTTTCTGGTGGGCGAAAGGCTCATCACCTCCGCATCTTCCCCCGTATTCGGCGGCGTTTATAAACTGAGTGCGGTGGAAACTGAGGGAAAAATCAAGCCCTGCATTAAACTCAGCGACAATGTTACAAAAATTACTATTCCCTGCTTTAAAAAGCTTTGGAGGCTGTTCGACAGAGACAGCGGCAAGGCCATTGCCGACCTTCTCACTCTGGCGGATGAAGAAATTGATGAAAATGAAGCCTATGAGCTTTTTGACCCCGACTATACCTGGAAACGCAAAACCGTCACCAACTTTATTGCCCGACCGCTGCAGAAAAAGATTTTTGATAAGGGAAAACCGGTCTATGATTCCCCCGACGTTCATCAGATAAGGGAATACTGCGCCGAGCAAATAGACAGCCTTTGGGAAGAGGTGCTGCGCTTTGAAAATCCGCACAACTACTATGTAGACCTTTCCCAAAAACTCTGGGATGAAAAGAAAAGCCTGACTGACTCAATTACCGGCAGATAAAACAACCGCTCAAAAAGCACCCGGCAGGGGCTGTAGCAAAATATAGCC
>DCTF01000014.1 GCA_002329225.1 Ruminococcaceae bacterium UBA1447 | reverse complement strand
TGCTGGTTCGGCGGCGGACAAAAACCTGAAATTGTCAAACGCTGCATGGTCTCCTGGGCCAAGCGGCTGCCCGATTACGAGCTTATGGAATGGAACGAAAGCAATTTTAATATTGACCTCTTCGATTTTACCCGGCAGGCATATAACGACAAAAATTACGCCTTTGTCAGCGATGCGGCACGGGCCTTTGTACTCAACGAGTTCGGCGGAATTTATTTGGATACGGATGTTGAAGTGTTTAAAAATTTTGATGACTTGTTGGACGAGGAGTTTTTTGCCGGTTTTGAGCAGGGCGGCTATATCGGCACCTGCGTAATGGGTGCGCAAAAAAACGCAGCCATACTGAAGGAATACCTGGACTACTATTCATCCCTTTCATATTGGCAGCCTGACGGTAAAAAGCACAAGGATACAAACGTGGTCTTATTGACTAAGCTGCTGGAAGAAAAAGGGATTAAAAAAGATGATTCTCTGCAAAGGGTAGAGGGGATTACGGTTTTCCCGAGAACTTATTTCAGCCCTTATGACTATATTAACGGCGAAAACTTTATTTCATCAGACAGCTACTGTGTTCATCATTTTGCAAAACTTTGGCTGCCGAGGCGGGTACGCCTTAAAGCGGCAATAAAAAAGATAGTCATAAAGATTGTCGGCCCTGAAACTCTGAAGGCTCTGAGGCAAAAACTATGAGAAAAAGGGTTCTGATAACAGCCGCAGCTATGGAAATCGGCGGGGTTGAGCGCAGTCTTGCGGCCATGCTTGCCGAATTTGATTACGACAAATATGAAGTTGACCTTTTACTCTTTTCCCAAACGGGAGAACTGCTTGACTCCATCCCTGTAAACTGCAATATCCTGCCTGAAAACAAGGCGCTTGCCGCACTTCATAAGCCCATAAAAGAAGCATTATTTTCCGGCAGTTGGACTGTTGCCGGTGCCCGTCTGTTTTCAAAAGCCGAGGCCGCTATCAAAAAAAGGATAAACAAGACAACGGAGTATATGGAACCGGGGACGGACTTGAGCCAGGCGTATTGGGACAATTCCATAAGTTTTTTGCCGGAACTTAAAACTAAATACGATGCGGCAATCAGCTATATTTGGCCCCATCACTATGTTGCCTGCAAGGTTTGTGCCGACATGAAAATTGCCTGGGTGCACACCGACTATTCCCGGGTAAATGTCAATAAAGAAAAGGATTTGAAAATTTGGAACAGGTTCAGTGCAATTGCCGCCGTATCCGATTCATGTGCCGAAGTCTTTACGGAGATTTATCCGTCACTGAAGAAAAAGACATTCACGGTGGAAAATATTTTATCAGCCGACTTTGTCAAAAGTCAGGCGGAACAGTTTTTGCCTCAAGAGATGGAAGGCTCGTGTGTTAAACTGCTCACCGTAGGGCGCTTTTCTTATTCCAAGGCCTTTGACTTTGCTGCCGAAATATGTGCCGAACTCGTAAAAAAAGGTTACGGCATCAGATGGTACGCCGTAGGCTACGGTAGTGAAGAGGGGCATATAAGAACAAAAATCAAAGAACTGGGTTTGGAAGATTTTTTTCTTATTCTCGGCAAAAAGACAAACCCTTACCCTTACTTTAAAGCCTGCGATATTTATGTTCAGCCTTCCCGTTTTGAGGGCAAAGCCGTAACGGTCAGAGAAGCGCAAATTCTCGGCAAGCCCGTTGTCATAACGGACTTCAAAACGGCAAGGAGCCAGGTAAGGGACGGCTTTGATGCCCTTATTGCTCCGCCGGATAAAGACTCCGTGTGCCGGGCGATTATATCTTTAATTGAGGACAGTCGGCTGCGTGAACGCCTGTCCGAAAATGCCGGAAAAACCGACTGCACAAATATGGACTCCATGGAAATTTTATACGGCCTTTTGGACTCGGGGAAGGAATAAAAATGACTGCCGATATATCCGTTATTGTTCCCGTCTTTAACGGGGAAGAATATCTTCGTGCTTGCCTTGATTCAATCGTCGGACAAACGATTTTTGACAGTCTGCAGGTTATTTTGGTTGATGACGGTTCAACGGACACCTCCTCTGAAATCTGTGATGAATATGCACTGCGTTACAAAAATATTACGGTTATTCATCAGGCAAATTGCGGGGTAAGTTCTGCACGCAATGCCGGGCTTAAGGCAGCGGAAAGTAAATATATCGGTTTTGCGGATTCGGACGACATGGTCTTCCCTGAAATGTATGAATTTTTGTCAAAAGCGGCCGAACAAACCGGTGCNNCGGTGCGGATTTAAGCTTTTGCGCTTTTGAACAGATTTTGCCCGACGGCAAGTTTGAAGTTAACTATCCCTTTTTACAAAACACGGCCTTGGGCAGGGGCTATATAGAAAAAGAGATTTATGAGTTCCTGCTGTCGGAACAATCCCTTAATTCCTGCTGGAACAAGCTGTACAAGAGGGAACTTATAGAAAAGGCCGACCTGAAATTCATCCCGGGGCAAAAAATCGGTGAAGACAGAAAATTTAATATTGACTGTTTCAGCCTCTGTCAATCCGTCTGCTATGTGCCGAAAATCGGTTATCTTTACCGTCCGTTATCAAGCGGAGCAATCCTGTCGCAAAAGGAACCTGTACGCCGTATGGCCGCCGCTTATAAAGAAGATTTGAATCTGTTTTCTTCATTAGGGGTTGAGCGGGCAGAAGTTGAACGCTTTGCGGGCTTTAATCTCCTCAATCAGGCTCTTTCCGCTTTGGATATCGCCTTTAACCGAGGGGAATCAAAAAAAGCGGAGATGAAAACAATCATATTGAATGAGGACATTCAATATTGTCTTAAAAAATACGGTCGGGATTTAAAAAACAAAACATCAAGGTATAATCGTTGGTTGTTAAAAATGATGGAAGTTAAAAGCGTTACCGGTGTTCTTATAATCATGACTGCTATGAAAATAAAAATCGCTCTGCGGGGTAAAAGAGTTTGAAAGTATTTATGTTCAACCATTCCGGCAGTCTCAACAGGGGCTGTGAGGCTATAATCAGGGGAACGGTTAATATTCTCAACGGGTGCAGAGACGGCAACAGCTACACTCTTTCATCTTTTTCCCCCGGTGAAGACAAAGTCTTGGCGGACATAACCGGCACTATACCTTTTTCACCCCGTCGGCTTAAAAAGGCGGATTACGTGAAAGCGGCGTTAAAAATTCGTCTTTTTGGGGATGAACGTTATTCAATTATCAAGGGTTGTGAGGACTTTTTAAGCCGTGCGGAGGAGGCGGACATTTGCCTTTCGGTAGGCGGCGATACATATTGCTACGGGGATAACCCGGTAATAAGAGTGTTGACCGAAGAACTGATTAACAGGGGCAAAAAAACGGTGCTTTGGGGAGCTTCCATAGGTGAGGAAGACCTGACCCCGGCAAAAGAAGAAAACCTGAAGAAACTGACGGCGGTATTTGCACGGGAATCTTTAAGCCGTGATTTGATAAGAAGCCGCAACCTTAACAAAAACGTTTTTTTATTTCCCGACCCCGCCTTTGCCATGCCTGCGGAGTTCTTGCCTCTTCCCGCCGGTTGGGATGAAGGCAATACTATCGGTATTAACCTGAGTCCGTTGACGGTAAAAAAGAACCCCGAATTGACGGCAATATTTTCCGACTTCATATTGTATCTTATTGAGCAAACCCCGTTTTCCGTAGCCCTTATTCCCCATGTTACATCCCCGGCGAATAATGACGCGGATGTTCTGAATAAGCTGTTTGAAAGTCGAAAAGAACGTGCCGGCAACCGCCTGCTGATTCTACCGGATACTTTGACCGCCCCTCAGTACAAAGGCTATATCGCAAGGCTGAGGTTTTTAACTGCCGCCCGTACCCATGCCTCAATAGCGGCTTATTCAAGCGGAGTCCCGACTCTGGTTTTGGGCTACAGCGTCAAGTCCAAGGGGATTGCCCGGGATATTTTCGGGGAGGAAAGTTCGGTTATACAGGCGGAAAATATCAGGCGGCTGGAAGATCTTGCAACCCCCTTCAACTCCATGCTGAAAACGGAAGCGCAGATACGGGAAGTCTCGGCACAAAAAAATCCGCAGCTTACCGCAGCCGCATTTGAAGCGGGTAAGAAAATAACGGAAATTTTGAACAGCGGATAAAAGGCGAGTCGGTCAATGAAAATGTCGGGGGAGGATATATGAAAAAAAGAATACTTTTTATAATTCCCTCCCTTGCCGCGGGCGGTGCGGAAAAAAGCCTGCTAAACCTGCTGAGGGAACTTGATTATAGCCGCTATGATGCGGACTTGATGCTTTTTCGGCGGGAAGGGCTCTTCCTCTCCGATGTTCCCGAAGCCGTAAACATTCTGGATGCCGGGGAGGAATATCTCTATTTTGACGGGAGTATCGGCGGGTGCCTGCTTTATTGCCTGAAAAAAATAAAACCGCTGTTGGGGTTAAAAAGAATTCTCTACGCCCTTTCGTTAAGAAAAAAAGAGTCCGTAAATAAACGAAGGACCGTATGGAAGTATCTGTCCTCCGTCTTGCCCGAAACGGAGTTGAACTATGACTTTGCTGTGGGCTATTTGGAGGGCAACTCAATTTATTATTGTGTGGAGAAAGTCAGGGCGTCAAAAAAAGCGGGCTATATCCACAGCGACTATTCAAAGCTGTTATTGAACCCGGAATTTGATAGGGAATTCCTGTTAAAGCTTGATTTTATTATGACGGTTTCCGAAGCTTGTGCGGAAAGTTTGGTAAATGTTTTCCCCTATCTGCTTGAAAAAATCAAAGTTGTTGAAAACATAATTTCAAGTTCCGAAATCAAACGGCTTTCAACCCTCGGCCCCGGCTTTCCCGAAACGGCAAAGGGGATAAAAATGCTGACCGTAGGGCGTATTTCGCCGGAAAAAGGCATCGACTTGGCCCTGGAAGCCTGTGAACTGCTTACCCGAAGAGGGATAGACTTTATTTGGGCAGTTGTGGGGGGCGGCAGCGAAGCGGAACCCATTGCCGAAAAAGCGAAGTCAAAATCACTTGAAGCACGGTTTATACTTTTGGGCGAGCAAAAGAATCCCTACGGCTATTTGGCTCAATGCGACATTTATGTACAGCCCTCCCGGTACGAGGGCAAGTCCATAGCCGTTGAAGAGGCAAAACTTGCGGCGAAACCCGTTGTGGTTACAAGGTATTCCACCGTCAACGACCAGATAGAGGATTCGGTCAGCGGTCTGATTGCCGAAATGAACCCGCAGTCCATAGCCGAAAAAATTCTGGTGCTTATTGAAAATCCTAGCCTCATGAATAAACTCTCACGCAATTTAACCGAAAGTTCGGCAAACTATATTTCCGGGGCGGAAAACCTGTATGAGCTTATTGAAGATTAACAAGGGGGACAGGCGTTGGAAACATTGTGGTTTACATTGTTTATACTGCTGTCGGGTGCGGTATTGCTTTTAATACTGTTTGATATTATTCCGGTCTTTTACAGGTGGTATTCAAGGATTCATATAGGCCGCCATAAAGACAAAGAGCAATGGAAGAATATCTGCCTTAAACGGTTGGCTGAGTATCTTAAAAAAATACCCCCCGTTCCCGTAGAGGACGCAAGACGGCTGAGAATATTAGACCTGATCAAAGGCGGCTATTCTACAAACAAACTGCGTTGCTGGCAGGAGGCGGCCGTTTTATTGGGCGCCAATAAAAATATCTCCGTGCCTCAGATAAAAACAGCGGCGGAAAACTGTATAAGGTCAAAAATCAATCCCGAAACAGGTGATTGGCAAAACTTTGTTGCGGCTCCCGACACGGCTCTTTTGGCCTTTGCCCTGCTTTCCTCACCTGCGGCAAATCCCGATAAGATAAGACCCGCCATGGACACAACCGCCCGCTATCTTTTGGATTTATCGGAACAATACGGGACAATCCCGTACAACACGGCGGATGCGGAAATCCGCTTTGTCGATACCTTGGCTATGGTCTGCCCGTTCCTGGTTAAATACGGCACAACCTACGGGGATATAAAAACGATTGCCGCCGCCCGGGTGCAAATTAACGAGTTTATCCGTTACGGAATCCATCGTGAAACCGGGCTGCCTGCCCATTGTTATAACAAAACCGACGGCTCTCCCTTGGGACTTTACGGTTGGGGTCGGGGCAGCGGCTGGTATGCCCTGGGTTTAACGGCATCCTGCCTTTCATTGCCGTCAAAGAGCGCCTTGACGGAAGCCGAACACCGCTTTTCTGCGGATGAAATAACGGTAATAGAGGACTTCCGCAGGGAACTGCTTGAGGCAATACTCGCCTTTGCCGATGCTGCGGAAAAACTGCAAATGGAAAACGGCGCATGGGACAGACAGCTCCTTCTGCGTAAAACCGGCGAATCCACGGCAACCGCCCTCTTGGGAGGGTTTATGGATAAAACGGGTGAACTTACCGGTGAAGAACGTTTCAGCAAGGCTTATGATAACAGCTTGAAATTTTTAATTTCCTGCACAAGGCGAAACGGCGTTGTCGATTATGCTCAGGGTGACACAAAAGGCGTCGGCTTTTATTCCCGGGAACTTGACGCTATGCCTGCGGCTCTGGGTTTTGCAATGATGCTTTGATGTTTTTCGAGGTTAAGCCGGATGATTAAGGTTTTAATTTTTATCGAATCCCTCGAATTGGGCGGTGCGGAAAGAGCGCTCGCCTTACTTGCGGAAAATATTGATAAAACAAAGTGCGACCTCCATGTTGTAAGCGTTACGGACGGTCAAGCCTTTACCCGCAGAGTAAAGGAGGCTTGCCGTTTCAGTTGCTTTACAAAAAAGCCTGTGAGTAAGCATGCAAAGTTTAAAATGCTGCTGAATAAATTGGTTATAAAATTCAGCTGCACGGCTCCGCCGCCATTGGTGCATAGGGTCTTTTTCAGGGAGCGTTATGATATTGAAGTTGCTTTTTGCGAGGGTTACGCCGCCCGCCTTATTGCCGCCTCACCCGACAAGAAAAGTAAAAAAATCGCATGGATTCACACGGACGTAATTAATAATCCCTGGTCTGAAAAAATTCACGGAAGCGCTGAAAAAGAAAGAGCCTGCTATAACAAGTTTGATGCAGTCTGTTGCGTTTCCGACAGCGTTCTCAACTCCGCCGTTCAAAAGTTTAAAATAATGTCTACTGAACAACCAC
>DCTF01000013.1 GCA_002329225.1 Ruminococcaceae bacterium UBA1447 | reverse complement strand
ACTTGAATCACTACGGCTTATAGAAAAACAAAAAGCCTCCCCCTCCCGGGCCGGCAGGCGTGCAGGTATAGATAGCAAACTCGGCGCCGCAGTTGATACACGTCTTGATTTACGGGGTATGACGGTAGACGAATGCCTTATTGAATTGGATCGTTTTATAGACGGTTCCCTCCGAACGGGCGTTCACGAGTTTACCGTTGTTCACGGCAAAGGCACGGGAGCACTCCGCCGGGCGGTACAGCAATACCTGAAAGACAGCCCCTATGTAAAAAAACACCGTCTGGGCGTTTACGGCGAAGGGGAAGACGGGGTCACCATTGTGGAGCTGAAATAGTTCCGCAGGACGGTGCGGATAAGTAAAAGAGTGTAGAAAATTTGCCTAAAACTTCCCCTTAATTTGAACAGTTTAGTTGTCTGTGACAATTTCACAAACAATGTGAAACAATTTACAAATTCGGGTTGAATACTGCGGCGCTTTGTGGTATAAGATAGGCGTAAAAGCGGAATATTTGAAAATCGACGGAGAGTTTCAAGAACAAATCTAAAATTTTAGTTTTGTTTTGGACTTCTCCGAATGTTTAAGAGGGTCTTTCAAACGAAAGGATTGATTTTATCATGTTGCCGGCAGAAATTCTGACTAACATTCCCCTGCCTGAAGAGTTGAACAAAAAAGCGGCGGAACTCTTAAAAAGCGATGAGAGGGCAATGTTTTCCCTTGTGGGGGATTTGAATCTTTCCGGCAGGTATGCCGTATCGGCCCTTATTGCCACCGATAAGCGCCTGATTGTTTTTGACGAGAAGCACGAGGGCGGTGTTTTTACTCTCCCCCACTCCGATGTGGAAGAAGCGGATGTAAAACGCATGTACGGCAATGCGGTGCTTCGTATTAAATTTAAAGATAACGGGCGGCGGCTGAGCATTTTCCGTTTTACCTACTCCATAGCGGAACTTGCGGATGCGGTTGCCCTTTTTACCGAAAACATTGCAAAGGGCACAGACCCCGATGAAGAGTTTAAAACGGTTGAGGCAACCTTTGAAAAGAAAAAGTCCGTCTGCCCCAAGTGCGGGCGCACACTCATAAGGCAGGGTGCGGAATGTATAAACTGCGCTTCAAAGGGTAAAATTTTTAAAAAGCTCGCCGTGTACTTTAAGCCCGAATTAAAAAGAATGATATTTTCCCTTGCGCTTTCACTGGTAACTACTACCCTTGCCCTTGTTCCCCCCTATGCAACAAAAATGCTGGTGGACGACGTGCTGAAAAACAGGGACGCCAAGATGCTGTTCNNCTTGTGTTTGCTCTTTTAGGTGTTTATGCCTTACAACACACCTTAGGCGCCCTGCGGGGCTATTTATTGCGAATAACCGGGGACAGGATAGTCGCCTCTTTAAGAAATGATATATATGAAAAAGCCCAGTATCTTCCTTTAAGCTTTTACGATAAGACCAGTACCGGCTCGGTTATATCCCGTGTCAGCGGAGATACCTCCACGCTACAGGCTTTTATGCTGCGTATCTCTCAGGAGGCGGTAATTCAGTTCTTCCTGATGGTAGGTATTATTACCATCATGTTCGTTATGAACTGGCGGCTCACCCTGCTATCCCTTATTCCCGTACCCCTGGTGGTTTTCGGCGGCAGGTTCTTCGGCAAGCGTATAGCCCCTATTTACAGTAAAATCTGGAGACGCTGGGCCTCGGTAAGCTCCGTTTTGTCGGACACCCTGCCCAGCATCAGGGTAATAAAATCCTTTACAGGTGAAGAAAGGGCGGCCAACAAGTTTGCCGCATTTAATAACGAATGGCTGAAAGAGGACAGAAAAGCGGCGGTACTCTCAAACGTATTCCCCTCCGTTGTCACCTTTTTAGTCACCTGCGGCTCCCTGCTCATCTGGGCGGTGGGCGGCTATTGGGTGGTTTACACCCCCGAATACATTTCAGTCGGTTTGCTGGTATCCTTTATTTCATACGCGAGTATGTTTTACGGGCCGATTAACTTTTTTGCGACCCTAAATGACACTTATCAGAACGCTTTGACTTCCGCAGAACGTATTCTGGATATTATAGATGCGGAACCCGAACAGAACTTCGGCGAGGGGCGCACGATAAATACCATAAAGGGCAAAATAGAGTTTAGAAATGTAAACTTTTCTTTTGACAGGATAAAGAAGACGCTGACAAACATCAATTTTGTTATTGAGCCGGGCGATATTGTGGGTATTGTGGGCACAACGGGTTCCGGCAAAAGCACCCTGGTAAACCTGCTGATGAGGTTTTATGACAGCTATGAGGGCGATATCCTCGTGGACGACATCAACATAAAGGATATTGATTTAAGCTCCTATCGCTCTCAGATAGGCTATGTTCAGCAGGAACCGATGATGTTTAAGGACACCATTTTCCGCAACATCGCTTACAGCTCCCCCGAGGCAAATGTGGAACAGGTTATCCACGCCGCGGATGTGGCAAACGCCCACTCATTTATAGCAAGAACTCCCGACGCCTATGACACAATGCTCGGCGAAAGGGGCGTAGGGCTTTCCGGCGGGGAACGGCAGAGAATATCCATAGCACGCGCCGTACTTAAAAATCCGAGCATATTGATTTTTGACGAAGCGACCGCCGCCGTGGACTCCGAAACGGAACATCTGATACAGGAGGCCATAGAACGCCTGATACGGGGGCGCACCACCCTTNNCTTATGATAGCCCACAGGTTGTCCACACTCCGCAAGGCGAACAAGATAATTGTGGTGGATAAGGGCGAAATCATCGAGTTCGGCTCCCACGACGAACTTATGGAACTCAAGGGCAAATACTTTAAACTTATTGAAATTCAGTCGCTTTCGGAAAAAATCCGGGAAGGCAAAGAGGCGGAAAACTTTGAATAAACGGCGGGGTTTTTGCAGTCCACAGGCGGCAGCCCTGCGGTTTTTAGTGACAGAATAAAGGATTTGGTGTATAATGACAGAGCGAACTTACATAGAAAACGACAATGCCCGAATCACCCGGGGTGAAGGCATTCTGCTAAAGGTAGAGATGTATGACGGCAGGGTTTTTGAAGATGTGGAAGCCCGGCGTCTGTTCCCTGTTACCGGCGTCTATAAGTACATAACCCTCCTTGACAGCGAGGGTGCGGAACAGGCGGTAATCCGTGACCTGAGAAACCTTACCCCGGATTCCAGAGCCGTTGTAGAAGAAGTACTCGGCGAATACTACCTGGTTCCGAAAATCACGCAAATCGAAAAAATCATTAACAAAAAGGTTAAAATTATTTTTCATGTCATAACCGATAACGGGCCACGGGAGTTTGAGGTTAAAAGCATTTATTCCGACATAAAAACGCTCTATGACGGTCGGGTGCTTATCAAAGACTCAAACGACAACCGCTATGAAATCAGCAACTTAAATGCTCTGAGCAGGGACAGCCAGCGGTTAATGGCCCCATATCTGTAAGAAAGGAGAACTTTATGAAACTTATCATTGCCGTAATAAACAATGACGACAGCGCGGAGGTCACCGAAGCGTTGACAAGAGAGGGGCACCGTGTTACGAAACTCTCCACCACGGGCGGTTTTTTGCTTACGGGCAACACAACGCTTTTAATCGGAGCCCAGCCCGACCAGGTTGAAAATGTTCGGGATATTATCGCCGCTCACAGCAGCACCAGAGTAAAACGGGTGCCTACCTTTGACTCTTTCGGACGGGGGCTCGGTGCGGCTGATGTGGATGTTACGGCCAATGTTAAGGGCGCTACCATTTTTGTGCTGAATACGCAAAACTCCGATTCGAAAATAGAAAAAATTGAAGACGAAAAATAATTTTTTCCCGAAGTTTTCAACAACCGCTTTTCAGTTTTTTCATACATATTGAGGTTCATTTAAACCCTAAGCGCAACCTGTGCCCCCTGCTTAAGAACAAGTTGATTATTCAACGGATTTTCAACGGGTTTTAAACAGAAAAAGATGTTCCGGTGTCATTATTTTACCCTTGACACCGTTTTTTTCATCTTGTATAATGGGGCCCTGTAAAGCTCCGAGCTTTACACGCAAAGTGTTCGGCTCGTTTTTTTATATTTGTAGAGAGGGTGTCAAAATGGCAAAAAATCTTGAGATAACACTGCTTCTGGATTTTTACGGCGATATGTTAACCCAAAAACAAAGGGATTTTTTGGGCTATTACTACAACGATGACCTCTCCTTATCCGAAATAGCCGTTAACGAGGGTATCACCCGCCAAGGAGTGAGGGACGCCATAAAACGGGCGGAAACTCAGCTTTTTGAAATGGAAAGCCGTTTGGAGCTTGTCCGCCGCTTTGAAGAAATGCGGGAGGGGCTCGGGCAAATAATTGACCTTGCCCAGGAAATTAACGATTACAACATGAAGCACAGCCTTTCCAGGGAGATTAACGAGTACTCCGTAAAAATCAAAACTCTTTCTCAGCTTTTGCTTCAATAATATTTTTCAGGCTTTAAACACGAAAGGATGTTTGATCTTTGGCATTTGAAGGTCTTTCCGAAAAACTTGAAAACGCTTTTAAAAAGTTACGCAGCAAGGGCAGCTTAACCGAAGCCGACGTACGTGACGCCATGCGGGAAGTGCGGCTTGCACTTTTGGAAGCGGATGTAAACTATAAGGTTGCCAAAGATTTTACTACCACAGTTACCGAGCGGGCCATAGGCGCAAAGGTTATGGAAAGCCTTACCCCCGCACAGATGGTAATTAAAATTGTCAACGAAGAACTCATCGAGTTAATGGGCGGCACCAGAACCCGGCTCGCCAGTGCGGCCCGTCCGCCCACGGTTGTGATGATGTGCGGCTTGCAGGGTTCAGGTAAAACAACCCACTGTGCAAAAATCGCTCTGATGTTAAAAAAACAGGGCAACCGCCCTTTACTTGTTGCCTGTGATATATACCGCCCCGCCGCCATAAAGCAGCTTCAGGTAGTCGGTGAACAGGCCGGAGTTCCGGTTTTTGAGATGGGAACACAAAACAGCCCTGTAACTATTGCTAAAGAGGCTGTTAAACTTGCCAAAGACCACGGCTATGACTACGTTTTTTTAGATACCGCCGGCCGCCTTCATGTAGATGAAGAGCTGATGACCGAGCTTAAAAGCATAAAGTCCGAGGTAAAACCCCACGAAATTCTTCTTGTAGTGGACGCCATGACCGGTCAGGATGCGGTAAATGTGGCCGCCTCCTTTAACGAGGCCCTGGGCATAGACGGCATGGTGCTTACAAAGCTCGACGGCGATACCAGAGGCGGCGCCGCTCTTTCCGCCCGCTCCGTCACCGGAAAACCCATAAAATTTGTAGGCGTGGGTGAAAAAATCGAGGATTTAGAGGACTTTCACCCGGACAGAATGGCTTCAAGAATCCTCGGCATGGGGGACATGCTCTCCCTTATTGAAAAAGCCGAAACCGCTCTTGACGAAAAGAAAGCCCTTGAACTGGAGAAAAAAATCCGCCAGAACAAGTTGGATTTTAACGACCTTTATGACCAGATTGTTCAGGTCAGAAAAATGGGCAGTATCCGCGACACCCTTTCGATGTTGCCCGGAATGGGCAAAAAACTTGACGATGTGGAAATTGACGAAAGAAAGTTTGACCATATCCTCGCCATTATCACTTCCATGACACCTAAGGAAAGAAGCAATCCCGAAATTATCAACCCCTCCCGCAAACGCAGAATTGCTGCGGGCAGCGGTCAACAGGTAGAGAATGTAAACAGGGTTCTTAAACAACTGAGGGATATGCAGGCTATGCTCAAGCAATTCAGCGGCAAGGGTGCAAAGAAAAAGCTCAGAAGAATGGGGATCAACCCGCCGCCCGGCGGCATGAACTTTATGTAATCTCAATTTATCATGGATTCATTTTAAATTGCAGACATACAACAAGACTAATTTTTTGGAGGAATTTACCATGGCTGTAAAAATCAGACTGCGTCGGATGGGCGCAAAAAAATCACCTTNNTGCCCTTTTTATCGTATTGTGGTCGCGGATTCCCGCTACCCCCGCGACGGCAGATTTATTGAAGAAATCGGTACTTATAATCCGCTTATAGATCCCCCCGAAGTTAAGGTTGACGGGGAAAAGGCTAAGCAGTGGATAGCTAACGGCGCACAACCGACAGACACAGTTAAGGCCCTTCTTAAGAAAAACGGCATTATCTGACCGGTCGGATTTTATCTATTATAGGAGGACAACCCCATGAAAGAACTGCTAATCTCTATTGCCCAGGGACTCGTTGAAGACCCTTCCGCCGTCTCGGTCACGGTGGATGAGCCTTCGGAAGACGGAACGGTCGTTTATCACCTGCATGTCGGCGAAGCCGATATGGGCCGTGTCATCGGCAAACAGGGCCGTATTGCGAAAGCCATTCGCACCATCATGCGCTCGGCGGCCAATCGTGTTGACGAGAAAGTTTCCGTAGAAATTGATTAAAGAATACCTGGAAATCGGTCGGATTGTAGGTACCCACGGCGTTAAAGGCGAACTGCGTGTTCAGCCGTGGTGCGATTCCCCGGAGTATTTCAGGAATTTTAAAACCCTCTATCGGGACAACAAAGGTGTGCAGGCGGTCAAAGTTTTAAAAAGCCGCACGCACGGGGGTATAGTATTGCTTAGCCTTGAAGGTGTGAGCAGCATTGAAGATGCCGCTCCCCTTCGCGGCAAGGTTCTTTTTATGCGCAGAGCCGATGCTCCCCTGCCCGACGGTCACTATTTTATCAGTGAACTGACAGACTGTACCGTGGTTGATGCCGACGACGAAGGCAAAGAGTACGGAGTTTTGACCGATGTCAGCCAAACGGGAGCCAACGATGTCTGGCATATAGAGGATAAGCTCGGACGGGAATATCTGCTGCCCGCTATCCCCGATGTGGTAATTAATGTTGACATAGTATCCGGGATAATTAAAATCCGGCCCCTGAAAGGGATTTTTGACGATGAGGATTGATATTCTGACCCTTTTCCCCGAAATGTGCGAAAGTGTTTTGCGCGAAAGCATAATCGGGCGGGCAAGGGAACGGGGTTTGGCGGAGATATACTGCCGGAATATCAGGGATTATTCTGCGGATAAACACCGGCGTGTGGATGACGCTCCCTATGGGGGCGGTGCCGGTATGGTTATGACGGCCCAACCCATATTTGACTGTTTTAATTCCCTTTGCAGGGACTTGGGTAAAAAGCCCCGCCTTATCTACCTTTCGCCGCAAGGCAAGACACTCACTCAGCAGCGGGCCAAGGAATTGGCGCAATTTGACAATGTTGCACTGCTTTGCGGTCATTACGAGGGCGTGGATGAACGGGTACTGAGCGAAATCGTTGACGAAGAAATTTCCATAGGCGATTATGTGCTGACGGGGGGAGAATTACCCGCCTTGGTAGTCACCGACTGCCTGGTTCGTTTGCTCCCGGGCGTTCTTGCCGGGGAGGAGGCGGTGGAAAACGAGAGCCATTATTTCTCCCTTTTGGAACATCCTCACTATACCCGACCCGATGTTTGGCGGGGCAAAGAGGTTCCGGAAGTCCTGATTTCAGGCCACCATGCAAACATTGAAGCCTGGCGCAGACAGCAGAGCCTTTACCGCACTTTTATGCGAAGACCCGACTTGTTGGAGATTGCCGATTTGCAGCCCGAAGACCTTGAACTTCTCGCCTCTTTTCGCCAAAAGGACGAATGACACAGTCTTGCAGATTGTCCCCATATCCATATTTCGCTCCACCGGCAAAATGTCTAATTTAGCATTTTAATTTTATCAAAAATGCACAAGAAAGCCGGTCAAAAGTTTGACCGCTTTGGAATACAAAACGAATTCGTTGGCAGAGGGCAAAAGTTGACTCAATTAAGTTGACTGAGCCTTTTTTTATGGTATACTTTATATAGTGCCTTGCGGCCTATTTTACTGTTTAGGGGATATATATAATGTATGTTAAAGATGTAGTCGTAAAGAATCAGGTCGGCCTTCATGCTCGTCCCGCAACATATTTTATTCAAAAAGCAAACGAGTTTAAATCCTCCATCTGGNNCGCCGGCGGTCCCGATGAAGAAGAAGCAGTTAATGAATTGGTTAATTTGCTCAACTCCGGCTTTGCCGATGTCACCTGATAAATAATTCACACCTACGAGGCAGGCTTAACGGCCTGTCTTTTTTATTTTATCGGCTCTTGCATTGTGATGTGAGGAAAGATTTGTTATTATAAATGTAATCAAACTCTTTACGGTGAAAAGATGACTAAGAATATTAAAAACCTGCGTGAAAAGGCCATGCACCTGCCCCAATCCCCCGGTGTTTATCTGATGAAAAACGCCAAGGGGAGAGTTATCTATGTGGGTAAAGCCAAGGCCTTAAAAAATCGGGTGAGCACATATTTTACAGACCGGAGCGACCGGGGAGTTAAAGTCATCAAAATGGTGGAAAATACCGCCGATTTCGATTACATTATGACCGACAGCGAGTTTGAGGCTCTTGTGCTGGAATGCAGCCTTATCAAGCAGTATCAGCCCAAATACAATATTCTGCTCAAAGACGACAAAGGCTACAGCTATATAAAAATCACCCCCGGCCAATGGCCGTCTTTGCAGGCGGTTAAGCAAAAACTTGACGACGGCGCTGAATATATAGGCCCCTTCACAAGTTCTTTTGCCGTAACCAAAGCCGTTGATGAGGCTCTGAAAATCTTTCTTTTACCTCAATGCTCCAAAGTTTTTCCTCAGGATTACGGTAAAAGCCGCCCCTGCCTTAATTATTTTATTCGCCAATGTGCGGCCCCCTGTGCGGGAAAAATAAGTTGCGAGAACTATAACGAGGCGGTGAAGGAAGCCGTGACTTTCCTCAAAGGCGGCAGCGACGCCGCCCTTAAAGACCTCGGAAAACGTATGGAAGAAGCGGCGGATAACCTGGAGTTTGAAAAGGCGGCCCGCTTAAGGGATACAATAAACGCAATAAATAAAACCAGAGAAAAGCAGAAGGTCGTGGCCGCCGGCGTTAAAGATCAGGATGTATTCGCCATTGTCAGAGGCAGTGCGCAGGAAGATTCCCGTACAAAAGAAAAGGCCTGTATGGCGGTGCTCCGCTTTTCACAGGGGCGGCTTTTTGACAGCGAGCACTTTATTTTTGAAAACCCCGAGGATTTATCCTCCGCACGGCGGGAACTGCTGCGGGGGTTCTATATGATGAGGGACAGGGTTCCTCCCCTTGTCACCGTTGACGGCGAAGTTGAGGACGCCGAACTGATAGAGCAATGGTTAAACTCAAAAGCCGGACGAAAGGCGGAAATCAGCGTACCCCTAAAGGGAAAAAGGGCTGAACTCCTGGAAATGTGCAGAACAAATGCCGCACAAAAACTCGCCTACAGCATTGGCCGAACCGGCAAAGATACCGCCGCCCTGGATGAACTGGCACGTTTATTGGGGCTGCAATCTCCTCCGGAATACATTGAGGCCTATGATATCTCCCACACCGCGGGGAGCGAAAATGTTGCCGGAATGGTGGTTTTTAAAAACGGACGGCCATTTAAGGGCGGCTATAAAAAATTCATTATTAAAGGTTTTTCCGGTCAGGATGACTATGCCTCAATGGCTGAAGTGCTCACCCGCCGTCTGGAAAGATATTTTAAAGAAAAGGATTCCGCTCAGGGCTTCGGCAGACTGCCCGACCTGATTTTACTTGACGGCGGCCAGGGTCAGGTCAATGCCGTGCAGACGGTTTTGGACAGATTTAATCTGAGCATTCCCCTTTTCGGCATGGTAAAAGACAATCGTCATAAGACAAGAGCGATTACGGGCGGCGGAGAGGAAATTGCTCTCAACTCCAAGCGTTCCGCTTTTACCCTTGTGTCCTCCGTTCAGGAAGAGGTACACCGCTTCACCGTCGATTATCACCGCCAAAAAAGGAAGACCTCCACCCTGTCGGGCAGGTTGACGGAAATTCCGGGCGTGGGAAAAGCAAGGGCAAAAGCCCTGCTGACCCATTTTAAAAGCATGAAAGCCATAAAAGAAGCCACCGTGGAAGAACTGGCGGCGGTAAAAGGTTTAAACAAAAAGACAGCCGAAAATATTTTTGAAGCGATGAAAAACGATTGATGTGAGCTTTTTTCAACGCTATATCTGACAAAGTTCACTCCCCTGCCGCCACTTTTCAAAGTGACTGTGTTCAGTACATTAAAGTAAAATAAAAAACATTATGGTACGGGAGCTTATTAAGCGTGTTTTCCTTGACATTTGACTGCTCTTGATGTGATAATACAAGTTACAAAAACGATGGAGTATTTTGATGAGAGTAATCACCGGCAGCGCCAGAGGCAGAAAACTGAAAAGCCCCGCCGACGAATCCGTCCGCCCCACTTCGGACCGGGTTAAAGAGGCGGTTTTCAGCATTATTCAATTTGAACTCGAAGGCCGCCGTGTTTTGGATTTATTTGCCGGTTCCGGTCAGATGGGCATAGAGGCCCTCAGCCGAGGGGCGGAGCGGGCTGTTTTTGTGGACTCAAGCAAAGAGGCCATCGGTATAGTAAAGGATAATCTGGCTTCCACCAAACTTTCAGAAAATGCCGTTGTTTTGCATGCGGACGCACTTGCCTTTTTGCGTGAAAGCGGGCAGAATTTTGATATAATATTTGCAGACCCGCCTTATAAAGAGGGCATTATTTTAAAAATGCTCCCCCTTGCCGCCGCAAGGGTTGCACCCGGCGGGATTCTGATGGTAGAAACGCCTTACGGCGAAAAACTGCCCGAAATCGCAGGCGGCCTGACCCGCACCAAAGAGTATAAGTACGGAAAAACCGCTATAACCACTTACCGCTGAAAAGGAGGGAAATATGAAAATCGCTGTTTGTCCGGGAAGCTTTGACCCCGTCACAAAGGGACACGTGGACGTTATTAAACGCACTGCAAAAATGTTTGATAAGGTCATTGTTGTAGTTATGGCCAATTACCATAAACCTGAAAGCGCTTTCACCACCGAGGAGCGGGTAGAGCTTATTGAGCGCTGCACCCGCAATTTTGACAATGTGGAAGTTGATATGTACAACGGCCTTTTGGCTGATTACGCCCGGCAACACGGGGCCGTTGCCGTTGTGAAGGGTCTTCGTGCCGTATCGGATTTTGAATACGAGTTTCAACAGGCGTTGACCAATAAAAAGCTCAACCCCGATTTGGAAACGGTTTTTGTCACCGCAAGTGCGGATTACATGTTTTTATCCTCCAGCATGGTAAAACAGGTTTGCGGTTTTGGCGGTGACATTACCGACTTTGTACCTGAAGAAGTAAAAGACGATATTGTTAAAAGGCTTAAAGGAAAGGAAGCACGCTCATGACTGTTGAAGAACTGCTTACAAAATTGGAAGACGAATTGGAAAATGCTAAAGATTCGCTCTTTTCGTCAAAAGTTCGTGTGGATGCCAAGGAACTTTCTTCAATTGTTGCGGAAATCCGCATGGCTATGCCGAACGAAATACTGCGAGCAAAGGATATAATCGGCCGTGAGAGCAGTATCATATCCGATGCGCAGAAACAGGCGGCGGAAGATGTCGCCAAGGCCAAAGAGAGGGCAAATAAAATAACTACTGAAGTAAATGCAAGAATTAATGAACTCAAAATCCGCGCTGATGAACTTACAAAAAAGATGGTTGCGGAAGCGGAAGAAAAAGGGCGGGCAATTATTGCCCGTGCTCAAGCTCAAGCCGATGCTACCGTAGCTGAACACGAAATTACCCGCAGGGCCAATGAAACTGCCGCCTCTCATTTACAGCAAGCCCGCACTCAGGCGGATGAGATTGTGTCCAGAGCTAAGGAGCAGGCGGACAATCTGCTTTCCTCTGCACAAGACTCAAAAGAAGACGAGATTAAACTGTCAAAGGAAAAAGCCGAAACAATTGCAGCCGATGCGGACAGATTTTCCAGAGAGTTGCGCGAAGCCGCCTGGACATACGCAGACCGGATAATGGGCGAAAGCGCCGCTGTGCTGAACCAGTGCGCAAACAGCATAGCAGATTCTCAACGGAAGATTTCCGAAGCCTTACGTTGGGTCCAAGATATGAAAAATTCCGACAACAGCTTTAATTAACGGTTCTTAGATTGAATAAAATAATTCACCAAATGCGGGGAGTGATTTTTATCACTCCCCTTTCATCGGAAAGGCCGGTCTCTTTCCGCATTAAAAAACGGTTGATTTCACCGGTGCTCCGTGATATAATTGCAACACCTTTGCGGGATTAGCACATCGGTAGTGCATCGGCTTCCCAAGCCGAGGAGGCGGGTTCGACTCCCGTATCCCGCTCCACGGGCTGTAGCAAAACTAAATTTTGCACAGCTCTTTTTTTATCCGTTTCACCCCGCTCCCCGTCTTGAACCCTAACGCCGATTGTGTTAATATCTATAAGGCTTTTGGATGTGTAAAATCGGAAGTTAATTAATGTTTACTGAACAAAGC
>DCTF01000124.1:3763-10039 GCA_002329225.1 Ruminococcaceae bacterium UBA1447 | reverse complement strand
CCTGTGGTTGTTCAGTAGACATTAGTTGACAACACCGCTTTGTTGTGATAGTATAGTAGCGCGCTAAAGTAAACGGGTTTTGCGGCATTTAAAAATGCATGTTATTATGAATGAAAGTGAGCGAAGATTGTGAATAAATACGAAAAAATGACTCCTCAAGGCACAAGGGATTTACTGTTTGAAGAATGTGATATTCGCAGGAATATTGAAACCGGCCTTTCCGCCATGTTTAAATCCAGAGGGTACAAAAAGGTTATAACTCCGACGCTTGAGTTCTTTGATGTTTTCAACCGGCCCTCTGCGGGCATGAAGCCCGAAGATATTTATATATTGCCCGACTATGCAGGCAGATTAATGGTTTTACGGCCCGACTCCACCATGCCCATTGCCCGAATTGCGGCTACCAGGCTGAGAAACGCCGACCTTCCGTTAAGGCTTTATTATAATCAACGGGTTTTTCGCAGAGCAAAAAGCTATTCCGGCCACAGCGATGAAGCCACTCAGTCCGGTATAGAACTGATCGGAAGCAACGGCTTAAGTGCCGATTTGGAAGTTATTGTAACTGCTTTAGATGCCTTGGAACGCTGCGGAACGGGGGATTTTCGTTTGGAAATCTGCCATGCCGGTTTTTATAAGGCTTTAATCGGTTCGCTAAGAGCGGATAAAGAAAAGACAGAGGCCATATCCTAACTTATCGAAACAAAAAACTTTGCCGCTCTCAATGACCTTTTGAGCGAACTGCCTGAAAATGACGCTGCTCGAGTTTTGCGGGATCTGCCAAGGCTTTTCGGAGGAAGAGAGGTTCTGGAAAAAGCCGCCGCTTTATGTGAAAAAGAAGAAGAACTGGCTCCTTTGCGCTATTTGGATGAACTTTACTGCAAACTCTCTCAAATCGGCCTTGAAGATAAAATAAGCATTGATTTGGGCTTGGTACACCGCAACAATTATTATACCGGTGTTGTGTTCAGAGGTTTTGTTGAAGGTTCCGGCTTGACTGTGCTAAGCGGCGGAAGATATGATAAACTAATAGGGGAATTCGGAAGAAATCTACCGGCCATAGGCTTCGGTGTTGAGATTGACGCTCTTGCGGCGGTTGCCTTAAACGGAGAGCTAAAGCCCGCCCCTGCACCGGATGTGTTGATTTACGGAGAAAAGGGCTGTGAGGCACAGGCTATCGCCCATATGCGTCTTTTAACTCAACAGGGGCTTATTTGTGAGAACAGTCTTGCAACTTCAGAGGCTTCCGCTGTAAAATATGCTAAAGGCATTGGAATTAACCGGATGGATTCGGTAAGTGAAACCGGAGTTACGACAAAACGGATAGACTAATGTATTTGTTTAAGAAAGCAAAGCCATCAGTAAGGAGGAAGAATAATGAGACCTATCAGAATCGCACTGACTAAGGGAAGGTTGGAAAACAGGGCCTTAAATCTTTTTCAGACTATGGGGCTCGACTGTACCGGTATGATAAAAAAGGGGCGCAAGCTGATACTGCCGGTGGAAGATTATCAGGTGGTCTTGGCCAAGGCGGCCGATGTTATTACCTATGTGGAGCACGGTGCATGTGACATAGGGATTGTCGGCAAGGATACCATAATGGAGTGCGACGCAAAGGTTTATGAAATGACCGATTTGGGTTTCGGTAAGTGCTGTTTTGCTCTTGCCGGTAAAAAGGGTGTCGATTTTTATGCCGGTCATTCTGAAAAGATTATTGCCACCAAGTATCCCAATGTGGCAAAAAAATTCTTTGAAGAAAAGGATATGGATGTAAACATCATAAAAATCGAAGGTTCTGTCGAACTTGCTCCTCTTTTAGGCCTTGCGGACGCCATTGTGGACATCGTGGAAACGGGCAACACCATTCGGGAAAATGACCTTGAGGTTATTGAGGAGATAGTGCCCATTTCAGCAAGAGTGATTGTTAATATTGCAAGCATGAAATTACACAAGGAAGAAATCGAGGCTTTTCTTGCCGATGTGGAACTCGCAAAGGAGATTATGGAATGATACCCCTTATTGTAGCCGACGGTACTGCTGAAAAAGAGTTGCTTATCCGGTTTAAAGCCCGCAATGAGGAAACGGATCGGAAAGTTACCGCAGTAGTGGATGAAATCATAAGCGCCGTGCGTCAACGAGGCGACGAGGCGGTTAGAGAATATACTGTTAAGTTTGACGGTCAAGCCCCTGAGAAAACGGAGCTTGCTCCGGATGAAATTGAATCGTCCCTTAAAATCTGTGACCCTGAATTTATATCCGCTCTTAAAAATGCCGCTGCCAACATCAAAAGCTTTCACGAGCGTCAGAAGCAGNNATGGCCGAACGGAACAATTATGGGGCAGCGGGTGAGGGGACTTGAGCGTGTGGGTATTTATGTGCCCGGCGGTACCGCGGCTTATCCTTCCTCCGTTTTGATGAGCGCCATTCCCGCAAAAATTGCCGGAACGGAAGAAATAATAATGGTCACGCCCCCTTCAAAAGAGGGCAAAGCGAACCCCAACATACTCGCAGCGGCGGCTATATCGGGGGTTGACAGAGTATTTTTGTGCGGCGGCGCCCAGGCCGTAGCGGCTTTGGCTTACGGCACTGAAAGCATTCCCAAGGTGGATAAAATCGTCGGCNNGGATATTGATATGATTGCCGGCCCTAGTGAGATTTTAATTATTGCGGATGAGTCCGCAAATGCAAAATTTGTTGCGGCGGATTTAATGTCCCAGGCGGAGCATGATACATTGGCTGCGGCCATATTGGTAACAACTTCAAAAGAAATAGCCGAAAAAACTCGGGAAGAATTGGAACGCCAGGTGGTAACTCTTTCTAGGAAAGATATTATCAAAGAATCCCTCAAAAATAACGGCGCCATTATTGTTTGTTCCTCATTGGACGAGGCGGTCAGAATTGCAGATGAATTTGCTCCCGAGCATCTGGAGTTATGTGTAAAATCTCCCTTTGAATATTTGGGGCGGGTGAAAAATGCCGCAAGTATTTTCCTCGGCCATTACACGCCGGAAAGTGCGGGAGATTATTATGCAGGACCGAACCATGTTTTACCCACGGGTGGAACGGCAAGATTTTTCTCCCCCTTATCGGTGGAAAGCTTCACTAAAAAATCGGGCTTTATCTGCTATTCCGCAGAAGATTTCAACAGGGCTGCCGGGGATATAATCACCCTTGCCCAAACTGAGGGCTTAACCGCCCACGCAAATTCGGTCAAGGTGAGGTGCCCCTGAAAATGTCCTTTGTTATAAATGAAAAACTCAACGCCATGGAAGCCTACAGCCCTGTCAGCGGCGATTACCGTATACGGTTGGATGCGAATGAATCTTTTATCTCTCCTGATGAAGACGTGATGAACGATATCATAAAAGGGATAGAAGCCCTTCGTTTTTGCCGTTATCCGGATCCCCTTGCACAGGAACTTTGCACTTTGGCGGCGGCTCACTACAATGTAAGCCCAGACGAAATANNGAAATAACCGCCGGTAACGGGTCTGATGAACTGATAGGTGTTATTATCAGTGCCTTTACTCAAAAAGGTGACTCGGTTCTGACTTTCAATCCGGATTTTTCCATGTATTCATTCTACTGCGGCCTTGTCGAGTGCCCCTGCCTCAGCCTTGAAAAAAGTGAGGATTACCGCATAGATATTGATGAAGCAATTAAGACTGCAAATGATAATAATGTAAGGATAATTATTTTCTCCAATCCTTGCAATCCCACCTCCNNTTCCGCTCTTGTGGTGCTTGACGAAGCCTATATGGAGTTTTACGGCGATTCTTTGGCTTCCGCTGTCGGTGAATATGATAACCTGATTGTTTTAAGAACCTTTTCAAAAGCAATGGGCTTGGCGGCGGTTCGCTTGGGTTTTGCGCTTGCCAACCGGGTTTTAACTGCACAATTGCAAAAAGCAAAATCCCCGTATAATGTCAATTCCGTAAGTCAGCTCATCGGTGTTGCCGTACTGAATCACCCTGAGAGCATCAAGCGTGCCGTTGCCCGTATAAATGAGTCGAGAGATAACCTGCTCTCCGAATTTAAGCGTTTGCAGAAGTTGTATCCTGCCTATCTTACCGTCATCGGAGCGGATGCAAACTTTGTTTTTCTTAAGACGGAATTTGCGGGGGAACTTTTTGAATATCTTAAAGAATCCGGTATAGTGGTGCGCTGTTTTGGAGATAAATTACGCGTAACCGCCGGCAGGAATTGGGAAAACAACGAACTTATAAAATTTATTGAAGAGTTTTACTCAAAAAAATAAAGGAGTAAGAGCATGCGCTGTGCCGAAGTAAAAAGAGAAACAAAAGAGACAAAAATAACCCTCAGCCTTAATCTGGACGGCGGAGAGGTGTTCGTACAAACGGGCATAGGTTTTTTTGACCATATGCTCACCGCCTTTGCCTTACACGGCGGTTTCGGTCTGAAGGCCCGGGTCAGGGGGGATTTGGAAGTTGACGCCCACCACACCGTTGAAGATACGGGCATAGTATTGGGCAAAGCCTTACATCAGGCATTAGGCGACAAAACGGGTATAGCCCGTTACGGAAGCTTTTTTGTGCCCATGGATGAAGCCCTTGCTTTTGCGGCCTTGGATATAAGCGGCAGACCTTTTCTGGTATTTGACGCCGAATTTAATGAACCCAAAATAGGGGAGTACGACAGTTGCCTTACCGGGGAATTTTTCCGTGCTTTGGCGTTTAATGCGGGGATTACCTTACATGTAAAAGATATCGGCGGTAAAAACGCTCACCATCAAACGGAAGCCCTCTACAAAGCGGTTGCCCATGCCCTCAAAGCGGCGGTTAAGCGGGAGGGGGAAGCCGCCCTTTCCACGAAGGGAGTAATTGACTGATGATTATTCTCCCCGCAATCGATATAAAAGACGGCGAATGTGTCCGCTTATACAAAGGGGTTATGTCCACCGCCGAGGTAGTGGCCGACGATGCTTTGGCAACCGCCGCAGCCTTTAAAGATGCGGGTGCGGAATGGGTTCACATGGTGGACTTAAACGGAGCAGTTGAAGGTGTCAGGGTGAACAGCGGCATCTTTATTGATGTAGTACAAAAAAGCGGGCTTAAAGTGGAACTCGGCGGCGGTATCAGAAGACTTGAAGATATTGACTACTACCTTGACAAAGGTATCAGCAGGGTTGTTATAGGCTCCGCTGCGGTGACGAATCCAGAATTGGTTGAAGAGGCGGTAAAAAAATACGGCGAAAAAATTGCCGTGGGGATTGACGCTAAAAAGGGAAGGGTTGCCGTGTCCGGTTGGACAACCGTCAGTGAAATTGACTTCATCACCATGGCGCAGTCTATGGAGGCAATTGGAGTATCCGTAATAATTTACACCGACATCGACCGCGACGGTATGCTCTCCGGCCCCAATATTGAGCAGCTTAACAAAATAAATCAGTCCGTGTCCTGTGATATAATTGCAAGCGGCGGTATTAATGATATTAACGATATTGTCGCTCTCAGAGATTGCGGTTTTTACGGTGCCATTTGCGGCCGTTCCCTTTACAAGGGTACTTTGAATTTGGAAGAAGCCGTAAAAGTCGGCGGGAACTTCCTTTAAGTTTTCGGAAGGAGATAGACATTGAATATAGATTTTTTGTTTGAAAAAAGCGAACTTATTCCTGCGATAGTGACCGACTGTAAAAACGGCGATGTGCTTATGCTCGCATATATGAACAGGGAATCTTTAGGCAAGACGATGGAAACCGGCTATACCTGGTTTTACAGCCGCTCCAGACAAAAACTTTGGCAAAAAGGGGAAACCTCCGGTCACACCCAGCTTGTGAAAGATATTAGTTATGACTGTGATGCCGATACTTTGCTTGTCACGGTAAAGCAAAAAGGTCCCGCCTGCCATACGGGCAACAGGTCCTGCTTTTTTAATCCTCTCTGGTCAAATGAACAATTCAATACGGAGGAAGAATAATGAACGATGCTTTTATAAACCTGTATAACACCATAAAGTACCGGCGGGACAATCCGGCGGAAAAATCTTATACCTGCTATCTGTTTGAGNNCAAGATTTTAAAAAAATGCGGCGAAGAATGTTCCGAAACAATTATTGCCGCAAAAAACGGAAACAAACAGGAGCTTGTTGCGGAAATTGCGGACTTGCATTATCATTTAACGGTGCTAATGGTTGAGCAGGGCTTATCGCCTGCCGATATAGCGGAAGAACTTGAAAAACGCAGCAAAAAAACAGGCAATTTAAAAGAAAAACACGTTTCCGATCCGAACTCTTAAGGAGCTGTCAATGGCTAAAACCGGCA
>DCTF01000124.1:0-3745 GCA_002329225.1 Ruminococcaceae bacterium UBA1447 | reverse complement strand
ATATTTTCCGCATTTCCACGGTACTGAAATATAAAATTGAACCCGCTTTGCTGGAAAGAGCGTTGGAAAATGTGCTGCCCCGTTTTCCCTGCTACGATGTCCGTATGCGCAGAGGTTTTTTCTGGTATTATCTTGAAAAAAATGAGCATAAAATTCCGCCGGTTCAGCCCGACATCAAAAACCCCTGTTACAGAATTCACTGGCGTGAAAACAGGGGTTTTTTGTTCAGAGTATACTATTATGAAAACAAGATTTCCGTAGACTTTTTTCATGCGCTCACCGACGGCGCCGGAGCTACAAGTTTTGTCAGTACGCTTGCGGCTGAATATTTAAGGCTGGCCGGGCATAAAATAACTCCCGGTGAAAAGGTGCTGGATCTGGATGTGAAAGCAGACCCCGGTGAGTTGGAAGACTCATTTGCCCGTTACGGTGACTCAAAAGGCAAACCCAGGCACCGGGAGGGTTTTGTTTATCACGCAAAGGGAACAAAAATGCCCTCCCATACTGCAAATATTACAACCGGCTATGTCAGTTCAGGGGCAGTATTGGCTAAAGCCAGAGAATACGGCGTAACTGTTACCGAGTTTTTTGCGGCGCTGATGCTGGATATTCTATACCGCAAACAAAAGCGTGAAAGCCGCAAACAAAAGCAGGTCAGTGTGCAAATCCCCGTGGATTTACGCCGTTGGTTCCCCAGCAAAACTCTGCGTAATTTTACAATGTGTTATGATGTGCGTATTGACCCGAGTTTGGGCGACTATACTTTTGAGGAGATTTTAAAACAGGTTTCCCTCTACCTCAGGTATATAAATAACCCTAAAGAACTTAATGCCATGATGACCTCAAACTTAAAGCTGGAACGCAATTTCTTACTCAGGGCAATGCCGTTGGCAATTAAGCGGGCGGGTATCTGGATCTCTTTCATCCTTACAGGTGAGCGCAGAACAAGCTTTCTTCTTTCAAATGTGGGCGTAGTCAAATTGCCCGCCGACATGCGGGAACATGTAAATCATTTTATTTTTATGCCCGGACCGGGAAGAATTAATCCCGCCAGAATCGGTTTAGGCAGTTTTCAGGATACGATGGCGATAACCTTTGCCAACGCTTTTGAGGAAAGTGACCTTGAACGGGAACTGTTTACCCGTCTTGTCAGGATGGGTATTCATGTAAAGATTGAAAGCAATCGTGATTAATGTTCATCGGCGATTAAATGTTTAATTCATATCAAACGGTTTGTTTTTTTACATAGCAAAAATCCGCAAATGGGAATGAAGCCTATGTCTTACTGTGTCAATTGCGGGGTTGAATTGGATTCCAGCGCTAAAAAATGCGCCCTGTGCCGGACTCCGGTCATAAATCCTAATCTTCCGGGTTATGTGCAGGATGCCCCACCGCCTTATCCGGAAAAAGTTGTACTTCCGGCGGGGGTCAGAAGGCGCTTTGCCGCTTTCATATTTACCATGGTTATTCTTATTCCGAATATTGTCTGCGCTATAATCAATGCTTTATTTCCGTCTACCGGTATTTGGGCTTTATATGTAGTGACATCAAGTGCGCTGTTTTGGACTCTGTTTGTTCAACCCTTTATGTGGAAAAAGGTTTATGTTTATTCCCAAATAGGCATTGACGTGTTTGCGGTTACTGCCTATATCTATGTTTTTTACGCAGTCGGTAATGAAAAAGGTTGGTTTTACCGCATAGCTCTCCCTCTGGTTTTGCTTGTCGGACTTCTTCTTTTCATAACGGCGGTATGGCTCCGCAGAAAAAAAAGGGATTGGCCTGATATAGTCAATTTTGTACTGGCGGATATCTGCGTGTTGGGGTTAGTTACGGATTTATTATTTAACCTCTTTTTTCTGAACAGTTGGCGCATAGGTTATTCCTTAATTACAACCGCCTGCACGCTGGCATTAATCATTTTCTTTCTTGCGGTTAAAGGGAATAAGCGCTTCCGCGCCTGGCTCGGCAGAAGATTTTTTATATGAACAACGTAATTTTGTACCTTAAGGCTTGACGCCTGACTATATAAATCGGAGGAAACTTATGGCTGTTTTGTTTTTAAAGTGGTTTTTGGCGACATTCGGTGTTTTTGTCGGTATTACTCTAATCAGAGCGGTGTTTCACCTTCCCAAAAAGAAAGAATATGTTCCGTTGCCGGAAGAAAAAGTTAACCGTGAGCGGGCGGAAAAAAATCTTAGCGAGGCAATAAAGATTAAAACCGTATCCTATCCGGAAGAAGAACTTGTGGATTGGGCGGAGTTCAAACGCTTTCATGACTTTTTGGACGAAGCCTACCCACTGATTAAGGAAAATCTTGAACGGGAAGTTGTTGCACCCGCAAGTTTGCTCTACCGTTGGAAGGGCGAGGATTCCTCTTTGGACGCAGTTGCCTTGCTTTCCCATATGGATGTTGTTCCTATAAGCGAGGGAACGGAAAAAGACTGGACACATCCGCCCTTTGACGGCGTCAATGACGGTGAGTTTATCTGGGGCAGGGGAGCCTTGGACATGAAAAATCATCTTGTTTGCGTGATGGAAGCCATTGAAGATTTAATTGAAGAAGGCTTCAGGCCTAAAAGAGATATCTATCTTTGCTTCGGCCATAATGAAGAGGTGGTGGGTTCCGACAACGCCGGCGCCCACGCTATTATGGAAACCCTGAAAAGCAGGGGAGTACGCCTTGAATGTGTTATAGACGAGGGCGGTGCCATTTTGCCGCTTAAAATTAAAGGAATAGTTGACAAGTATCTTGCCGGTGTGGGGATAGCGGAAAAAGGCTATGTGGATTACGAGGTTAGCGTTCTGCACAAAGGGGGACACTCCTCCCAACCGCCCAAGCATACGGCACTCGGTAAATTGGCGGATGTAATAAAAGATTTGGAAAATAATCAGTTCAAGTCCAAATTGACGCCGGCTACGCTTGACCTTTTTAACAAAATAGGCCGCAATGTCAGTTACCCTGCCCGGATTATCACCTGCAACCTTTGGCTGCTTAAACCCTTGATTAAAGCCGTAATGAAAAGAATTCCGCCTGCGGCGTCACTGATAAGAACCACAACTGCGGTAACAATGGCTCAGGGGAGTCCTGCGGCAAACGTGTTGCCGCAGAAAGCGTCGGTTACGGTAAACTTCCGTCAGATGCCCGGCACTACCGCGGAAGACGTAAAAAAGCATATACAAAAAGTGGTTAAGAACAAAGATATTGAAATTGAGTTGCTGAAGAGTAAGGAAGCCTCCCGATTTTCTCCCACCGACTCAAAGGCATATAAGCTGATTGAAGAACTTTGCATGCAGTCCAACCCCGATAATATTGTTGTCCCGTACTTGGTTATGGGCGGTACGGATGCCTGTTTTTTTGAGCCTATCTGCAACAACGTTTATCGTTTTGCTCCCTTTGTGGTGAATACCGGCCTGCTGTTATGCACCCATGCCACCAATGAGCGGGTGCCTGTTTCTATCCTTCCCGAGGGCATAGCGTTCTTCAAACGCTTTACCCGCAGAATGGCAGGGGAATAATAATAATCTGATTTTGCCATGTAAACGGTTGAAAAAATAGAATCCAAAATAAGAACGGAAAACTTCTTCAATGCTTGTTGTTGAGAATGCTTTTTCGTTCTTTTGTATATTTTAAACAAAATTCTTCAAGACCCTATGGTTTATTTGTGCATTTTTTCTTTTAAGGGCGTTGACTTTTTTGAACTTTTTTGATAACATATGTATGCTGATACTAATATCCAATAAATAA
>DCTF01000127.1:3130-7654 GCA_002329225.1 Ruminococcaceae bacterium UBA1447 | reverse complement strand
TATGATGTTTGCCAATTCTTCTTCACTCACGCCTTTGAGTGCAAGTTTAGTCTGAGTGCGCACCACTTCCGCCGTGATGTTTTCAAGCCGTTCTTCTTTAAGCTCACCCACACAGAGGATAACTTTAAGCCCCGCATTGAGAGCCGCCCTGACCCTGTCACGAACGGTCAAATCAGTTTCGCCGAAATACTGACGGCGCTCGCTGTGGCCGATAATAACATAGGGCACGCCGACAGCCTTGAGCATATTTGCGGAGATTTCTCCGGTAAAGGCGCCGCTTTCCGCCCAGTGGCAGTTTTGGGCTCCGACCGAAATATTGCTGCCTTTTGCGGCATCAAGCGCGGCATTGAGAGCCAGAAAAGGAACACATACCACCACATCGCAAAGGGCATCTTTAACAAGGGGTTTGATTGCCTGAATCAGTTCAACCGCCTGCTCCGGGGTGTTATTCATTTTCCAGTTACCGGCTATAACCGGCTTGCGAAGAGCTTTATTCATATCAATTCTCCTGTAAATATTCTTTAATCAAATTGAGCAAATGCGGGTTTGCAAGCTTAATTATTTGTCGTTAAGGGCAGCAATACCCGGCAGTTCAATGCCTTCCATAAACTCCAGAGAAGCTCCGCCGCCCGTGGAGATATGGGACATTTTATCCGCAAAACCGAGTTTTTGAACCGCCGCCACGGAGTCCCCGCCGCCGATTATGGACACAGCGCCCGAGTCGGCCACGGCCTTAGCCACGGCGATAGTGCCTGCGGCAAAATTTTCCCACTCGGAAACGCCCATAGGTCCGTTCCAGATAACCGTGCCGCTGCCCTTGATGGCCTCGGCAAAAAGTTTTTGCGTTTCGGGGCCGATGTCAAGACCCATCCAGCCTTCGGGGATGGAATCGGAATTAACAATCATACTTTCGGCATCGGCGGCATATGCGTTTGCCACTTTGTTATCCACAGGCAGTAAAAGTCTGACGCCCTTCGCCTTTGCTTTTTCTTCCATTTCGGTCGCCAGAGGAATTTTGTCCGTTTCGCAAAGGGAGGTTCCGACACCGTAACCCCGTGCAGCAAAGAAGGTGTAAGCCATACCGCCGCCGATTATCAGGGTATCGACTTTATCAATCAGGTTGTTGATAACGCCGATTTTGTCCGAAACCTTGGCGCCGCCTAAAATAGCCGTGAAAGGACGTTTGGGGTCGGAAAGCGCCGTGCCGATATACTTAATCTCTTTTTCAATAAGATAGCCGCTTACCGCAGGCAGATAATCCGCAACACCGGCGGTGGAGGCATGAGCCCTGTGAGCTGAACCGAAGGCATCGTTTACATAGACTTCCGCCAAATCAGCCAGAGCCTTGGCAAACTCGGGGTCGTTTTTGGTCTCTTTTTTGTCAAAGCGAACATTTTCGAGCAGAAGAACTTCCCCGTCTTTAAGACCGGCGGCGAGGGCTTTTGCGCTCTCCCCTACGGTATCTTTTGCCATTTTAACTNNTTTTAACCTCTTGACCGAGGAGTTTGGCCAAATATTCAGCCACGGGCGCCAGAGAAAAAGCCTCTTCAAAGCCCGTACCGGCAGGACGCCCCAAGTGGGAGCACAAAATGAGCTTTGCGCCTTTGCCAAGCAGATATTTTATTGTGGGCAGGGAGGCCACAATGCGCTCGTCGCTTGTGATAACACCGTCTTTTATGGGAACATTAAAGTCACAGCGCACCAAAACCCTTTTACCGGTTACATCAATGTCTTCAACATTCTTTTTGTTTAGAGTATTCATATTTTCTCTCCGTTTCTTTTATGGTTTAAATTTTGAATCTGCGATTTTTAAAATTATATCTTAAACTTCCGTCTTATACAAGCGGTTGAGGTTAAAAAACGCCGCCGTGTTGTAAAAAATTATAGGGCGTGTTATACTTTCCGCAGTTTTAAGCGGACTGTTTTTTAACTTGAGCGGAAGATTAAACGCCCTGATAAAACTTTCGACTTGCGGCCGGAATTGGAGCTGAACAAATGAAACGCATCAAAAGAATTACGGCAGTACTGACGGTTATTCTTATCACCCTCCTTTGCGCCTGTGAAAAGAAGCCCTCAGTTGCCCTTACAATATCCGGCGCCGAGGTGCCGGTTGAAGTTTTTGCCTATTATCTGGACTGCGCCATTAACTCTCCGGACCGTTACGGTCTGCCCTCAGATGTTGATATTGATACCGCCCGGGATAAGGCGGCGGAACTCTGCGCCGGTTATGTAGCGGCCAACACATTAGCTGCGGAACATAACCTTAAAATTACGGCGGAGCATAAACGCATTATTTCCGACAGGGTCAGCGTGTTGTGGAATTTAAATTATGTTAAATATGAGGCCGTGGGCATTACCAAAGACGCCCTGACTAAAATTGAAACCGCCGCTGAAATCCGAGATGTGCTTTTGCTTTATTACTACGGACCCGAAGGCAAAACTCCCGTTTCTCAGGAGGAAATCAGAGCGTATTATGAGAAAAACTTTATCTCTTTCATCGCTATAAACGGCTACCTGAGCACAACGGACGAGGAGGGTAAAGCCGTAAACCTGTCTGAAAAGGAAAAGCAGTTGGCGGCAAGCCGGTTTGAAACCATGCGGGTGCGCGCCCTTGACGGGGAAAGTTTTGAGGAATTGAGCGCCTGGCTTTCGGCGCAGTTGGAAATTTCCATCCCCGTGCCGGTTGTGCGTACGGTTGAAAAAGATAATATTGCCTACCCCGCCGAGTTTGTGCAGGCTTTGGAAGAAATGGGTCCGGGCACCCCTACCGTTATCACCGTTGAACCTTATATTTTCCTCGTCCAAAAAGAAGAACCGGATTTTGAAGGGGAAGAATTCCAAACCCGCCAGTCATCTTTCCTCTATGCCATAAAAGGTGAAGAAATTGACAGTATGCTGAAAACCGAAGCCGAACGTTATGAGATTGTTCCAAATGAAGACAATATTGCCGATATAATTAAAAAGGCTCAGAAGTTCCGGGAGAAATAAATAAAGGAATAAACAAAAAAGTCCTCTAACGCCGTTATGCGTGTAGGGGACTTTTAAATTCAGTGAATTATCCGATGCCCTTTGAACCTATTGCTCCGCAATGCGATGGGTGTCTTTTTTAAATTTTTCAAGCAGTTCTTCCGCATGATTCAGGCTGTCGCCCTTTACACCCATATAGAATTTAATTTTGGGTTCCGTGCCGGAGGGCCTTACGCAGCACCAGGCATCTTGCGAAAGGTCAAAATACAGCACATCGGACTCCGGCAGTCCCGTAGGCTCAACACCCTTTTTTTGCCGGTCAACTACGATGCCTTTTTTATAATCTCTCACTTTTAAAACTTCAAAGTTACCGATTTTTTCGGGCGGATTTTCCCTCAATTTTTTCATCAGTGCGGCAATTTGCCCGGCACCCTCTTCCCCCTTGCGTTCCAAAGAGACAAGCCCTTCTTTGCAGTAACCGTATTTTTCAAAAATTTGCAGCATTCGCTCCCAAACGCCCATACCTCGGCTTTTACAATAAGCCGCCGCCTCACAAAAAAACATAACGGCCGACACCGCATCTTTATCCCGTGCATAGGTACCCGTCAGGCAGCCGAAACTCTCTTCAAAACCGAACAGGTATTCAAAACTTTTATCCCGCTCAAAAAATTTTATCTGCTCACCGATATACTTAAAGCCCGTGAGGGTTTCAATATGCCGAACTCCGTATTTTTCCGCCGCCGCTTTTGCCATTTTTGTAGTAACAATGGTGGTAATAACCGCACCGTTTTGCGGCAAAATGTTTTTCTGCGCCCGTTGCTCTAAAATATATTCACAAATAAACATACCCGCCATGTTGCCGTCAAGTCTTACATATTCCTCACCGTTTTTCACATATGCGCCGAAGCGGTCTGCATCCGGGTCGGTTACAAGCACAAGATCCGCCTGTTTTTTTGCCGCAAGGGCCAGCGCCAAATCAAAGGCGGCTGGTTCTTCGGGGTTGGGGCTTTTTACGGTGGGAAAATCGCCGTCGGGCTGTTCCTGCTCCTGCACCGTGTATACATTTTTAAAACCCAACTCCCCCAATACCCGCTGCACGGGGATTCCTCCCGTACCGTGAAGAGGGGAATAAACAATTTTTAAATCTCCGCCCTGCTCGGCAATTACTTCCGGGTTTAAGACCGTGTTTTTGATAACGGATACATAAGCCGCATCCGCATCTTCTCCAATATTGCTCAGCAAACCCTCTTCTTCGGCGGCCGAAACCTCCATTGTTTTGGCTCCCTCAAAACCGGCAACCTCATTGACAAGGTCGATTATCTCTTTGTCTTTCGGGTAGGTTATTTGAGCGCCGTCTTCCCAATAAACCTTGTAGCCGTTATACTCCGGCGGGTTATGGCTTGCCGTTATAACAATCCCCGCAATACAGGCCAGCCGCCTGAGCGTAAATGACAGCACGGGTGTGGGGCGGGGGCCATCAAAAAGATAAACCTTAATCCCGTTGGCACACAGGCAAAGGGCAGCCTCCAAAGCAAACTCCGCAGACCTGTGGCGGGA
>DCTF01000127.1:0-3123 GCA_002329225.1 Ruminococcaceae bacterium UBA1447 | reverse complement strand
CTGCCGCCGTTTTTAATCACCGCATTTGCCAGCCCTTGGGTGGCTTTACGCACCGTATAGATGTTCATACGGTTTGTGCCCGCACCCATAACACCCCGCAAGCCGCCTGTACCAAAGGCTAAATCCCGGTAGAATCTGTCATGAATTTCTTCCGGATTGTTTTTTAACGCATTAAGTTCCGCCTTTGTTGCGGAGTCCACGGCGGGGCTTTCAAGCCAGTGTTGACAGCGCTGAACTGCCTGCATTTTTCATACCTCTTTTCATGTGCCGGTGCTTTAATTGTTTTTCAGGAACTCCAGATTTTTTCGAATCAGCTCACAACGCTGCTCCACGCATAATACACTGCGCAGAGGGTCTTCAGGGCTGTTAAAAACATAGTCCGTCAGGCGTTCAATGGTTGTAGATGCCACATGGAGGCGGGTGTCGGAGGAAGCATAGTAAATGTAAACCTCCCCGTTTTGCCGGGCAACGGCTCCGTTTGTGAACACTACATTGGATACATCCCCCACCCGTTCTTCTCCCAAGGGGGCAATCATCAAACCCGAGGGTTCGGCGATGACTTTCGCAGGATTAGCAAGATCAGTAGCAAAGGCGTAAATAACGTATCGCAGACCTGCGGCGGTATTACGCACCCCGTGGGCAATATGAACCCAGCCTTTTTCCGTTTTAATCGGCACGGCGCCGGCCCCGTTTTTAGCCTCGGTTACGGTATGATACTTTCTTCGGCTGGTCATTATTTCTTCATCAATTACGGCGTTCTCTATGTTGCCGCAAAGTCCGAAGCCTATACCGCCGCCGCTGCCCGTTTCTATAAAATCATCCATGGGTCTGGTGTAAAAGGCGTATTTCCCCTCCACAAACTCCGGGTGGAGCACCACATTCCTCTGTTGAGGGGAACGCAGGGTTTTTACATTTTCAAGCCTTTCCCAAGTTTTTAAATCCTTTGTGCGTACAAGCCCTGCGGCCGCCACAGCGGCGGACAGGTCGGCGGAAGTTCTGTCCTTGCTTTCGGAACAGAAAACCCCGTAAATATAGCCGTCCTCATGGGCGGTCAGGCGCATATCGTAAACGTTTGTTTCTTCCGGGCAGGTGTCCGGCAATTGCACGGGATAATCCCAAAAGCGGAACCCCTCCACCGGGCTGTCGCTTTGAGCTACGGCAAAAAAGGATTTTCTGTCGTTGCCCTCCACCCGGGCGACAAGATAAAAACTGCCGTTTAATTCTATTGCGCCGGAGTTGAAAACGGCATTTACCCCCAAGCGCTCCATAAAATACGGATTGGTTTCGGGGTTTAAATCATACTTCCAAAACAGGGGTATGTGCTCACTTGTAAGAACGGGATTTACATAGCGGTCAAAAACGCCGTTGTAAAAATCGCTCTTTTTGTTTTTTAAACCGATAAGGCGTTCATACTTTTCCCTCTCGGCAATAAATTTTTCATGCAGCATTTTAATTTCCTCCACTGATTTTTTCTCATTAAAGCTGTTTCAAATAATATATCATAAAGCGCTGCAAAATTGTATCCTCTTTGCATCCAAGGCTGTTGACGCACAGCAAAAGCATAGTTTTTGTTTTATTACACAAAATATTCTTATTTCTTTCCCTTTTTGCAATCACTCCCGCATTGACTGAAAAGCTCCTTTCTGTTAGTATTTTATTCTAATATATTTATGTATCGTATTCTTAAAAGAGGGTGATTCCGATTAAAACTGTTTTAGTAATTTTCGGCGGCGTTTCCAGCGAGCATGATGTATCTCTTGTTTCCGCCAGCTCGGTTATTGAAAACATCCCCAAAGATAAATACAGCGTTTTATCCTTAGGCATAACAAAAGACGGGCGCTGGCTCTTTTATACCGGCGAGCCCGATAAACTCCCTGACGGGCGTTGGCTTGAGGATGAGGCTTTGCTTACTCCCGCCGTTTTTTCGCCGGACTCCGTAAGCGGCGGCCTGATTCTTTTGGAAAACGGCACCGCAAGACCGATAAAGGTTGATGCGGTTTTCCCCGTGCTCCACGGTAAAAACGGCGAGGACGGCACAATGCAGGGACTGTTGGAACTTTCGGGCGTCCCCTTTGTGGGCTGCCCAACCCTTGCCAGCGCCCTTTGCATGGACAAAGCGGTTGCTAACGCCGTTGCCGATGCTCATAACATAACTCAGGCAAAGTGGCTCGGGTTTACCAAATATGAATATACAAAAAATGCAAACGCTCTGCTGAATAACGCCGTTGCAAAACTGGGTTTGCCCATTTTTGTAAAACCCGCAAACACGGGTTCCTCCGTAGGTGTCAGCAAGGCAAAGACCGCGCAGGAACTGGTCACGGCGGTTGAACTTGCCTTTAATTTTGACAAAAAAGTTGTGCTGGAAGAAGCTGTTGACGGCATGGAAGTGGAGTGTGCGGTTTTGGGCAATGACGAAACCCTCGCCTCCGTACCGGGGGAAGTGGTTCCCTGCCATGAGTTTTATGACTATGATGCAAAGTATATTACCGGCACAAGCCAACTGTATATCCCCGCCCGCCTGACCGAAGAAAAGCTCAAAGAGGTTCAAAACAGGGCGGCGGAAGTCTATAAGGCTCTTGATTGCCGCGGGCTTGCACGAGTTGATTTTTTTGTGCGTAAAAATGACGGTGCGGTACTGCTCAATGAGGTCAACACCATACCCGGTTTTACCAGCATAAGCATGTACCCCAAGATGTTTGAAGCCTCGGGTATTCCTTACCCGGAACTGTTGGATCGTTTAATACAACTGGCTTTTCTGGCCAACGAAAACTCCTGAAGAAAGGTAGAACATTGTGGCTGAAAATACAGACAAGCAAGTGATAATCAGCATAACGGACAGCCATGAAACCGACGGCGAAAACTCCATGTCGGAGCTGATAACCGTGGGTACAATGAGGGGCGGCGGCGAAAATTATTCCCTGACCTATAACGAACAGGATGAAGCGCTTTCAGGCAGCGTTACAACTATCCAAGTGGAGGGGAATAAGCGCATCACAATGACCCGAACCGGGGATATGAGCGCCGAAATGATTATCGAAAAAGACAAGCGGCACAACTGCCACTATATAACCCCGCACGGGGATTTTATGATGGGCGTTTTTGCCAGAGAAATAAACTCTAAAA
>DCTF01000141.1 GCA_002329225.1 Ruminococcaceae bacterium UBA1447 | reverse complement strand
CACTTTGCCTGAGGGTACCGAAATGGTTATGCCTGGAGACCATGTGACCTTGAAAGTGCAGTTGATCACCCCCATAGCCATGGAGGAAGGTTTGCGTTTTGCTATTCGTGAAGGCGGCCGTACGGTAGGTTCCGGCGTAGTTATCAAGGTTGGTTAATCCGTTTTCTTAAACTCTCAAGCGGCGCAGATTTTAACGTCTGTGCCGCTTTTTGACTTTAGTATGCGTTTAAGGGAGCCCGTCCTTATGTTTTATTTTACCGAAATAACATCTCCTCTCGGTCAACTCGCCGCGGTATGCGACCGGGAGTGTGAAAATTTGGTTGGACTCTGGAACCGCGGACAAAAACATTTTGGCGGCTCCGTTAAAATTGATATGGTCCGCAGGGATGACATTGCTCTCTTTTCAAAGTTAAAAGACTGGTTGGACAGTTATTTTAACGGCGAAAAGCCTGACGCAGCCTTACTGCCTTTGGCTCCGATAGGAGGGGAATTTCGGCAAAGCGTATGGGGAGAATTAAAAAAGATTCCTTACGGTGAAACCGTTACTTATGGAGAGATTGCCGGGAATGTAGCTGTCAGACTGAATAGAAGGTCTATGTCCGCCCAAGCGGTAGGCGGTGCGGTAGGGTATAATCCGCTTTCAATTATTATCCCCTGCCATCGGGTTGTCGGCGCTAACGGAAGTCTTACGGGATATGCGGGAGGACTTGAG
The DNA here is from genome assembly GCA_002329225.1 of Ruminococcaceae bacterium UBA1447. Classification (GTDB taxonomy): domain Bacteria; phylum Bacillota; class Clostridia; order Oscillospirales; family Acutalibacteraceae; genus UBA1447. Next base: position 6,125 of record DCTF01000141.1, on the reverse strand, counting down.
AAAAAAGTCTTTTTGCTAAAGCATGAGGGCGCGGATATGTCCAAATTATTTTTACCTAAAAGTTTTTAGAGTGCCAAATCGGGAGAAGTTATTGTTTTTAAAATTTATACTAATAAGAGGGTTAATATGAGAACGGGAATTTGTACTACCGACTTATGTCCCAGAACTGCCGAAAAACTTTTCAAAAAACTAAAGGAGTTGGAAACGCCGGTTACTCAGTTTAACTTCGGTTCTGTTGCTGAGGTGAGCTTTATACCGGACGGACAAATTGATATTCCGGATACTTTAGATATTAGTGTGTTGCGGAAAATAAAGGACTGTTCCGCCGAGTACGCCATAGAAGTTGCCGTTATTAACGGAACCTTCAATATGGCTCACCCTTTAGCGGATGTGCGTAAAGAGGGACTTCGCAGGTTCAAAAAACTCTGCCAAGCGGCGGACTTCTTGGATTGCAGATTGATAAGTCTTTGCTCCGGTACAAGGAATACAAAGTCTTTGTGGGCAGATCACCCCGATAATAGAACAAAAGCCGCTTGGGACGATATGGAAGAAACTGTTACCAAAGCGGTANNCTTGCCGAAAAGTATAAGATAACTATCGCTGTCGAAACGGAAGCCTCAAATGTAATAGATACTCCTGAAAAAGCTCGTCGGCTTATGGATTCCATCGGTTCCGATTATTTAAAAATGATTATGGACTGCGCAAATCTTTTCCATAGGGGAGAAGCAAAAAAAGAAAACGCACAGCGGGTAATCCGGCATGCGTTTGATGTTTTCGGGAAAGATGTTGTCGTTGCTCACGGTAAAGATATCAAAGAAGGTCCAAGTTTCGAGTTTTGCGGTCCCGGGGAGGGAATTGTCGATTTTGAGTTATTTGTCCGCCTGCTTCAAGAAAACGGCTATGCGGGGGATATGTTTTTGCACGGAATAGAGAGGGAAGAAAAAATACCTGAATCAATCAGTTTTTTTAAAGATGTCTGTAAAAAGACGGAAATTTAATGCCGAATTAAATAGAAACAGTTGCTTGGCATAACGCAATTCTTTTGTTATTCCGTTGTATTCTTGCTAACCTCAGCGGTTTCACGGATTCTTTGAAGAATTGCCAACAGCATTTTCGGCTCTTTTGTTATTATATTTGTTGCTCCCCGGTCAAGCGCCCGGTAAAAATCCAACTCGGTTTCCGGTCCGGTAACACACAAAATAATGCCGTATGTTTTGAGAGTGTCGCCAAGANNGACTCCCGAGGCTCCTGCACTCATTGCTCTCTCGGCAATTTCTATGCAATATTCCGGGTCTTTGAGTTTTCTTTTTTCGGGCTCAATATCAAGAAAAATGCCTACAGAAGGGCATTTTTTTACAACATAGGGCATATGGTGAACAGTTATGCCGGAAAAAAATATGCGTCCCTGCATAGAATAATCTTTGACCATTTTTTCAATAACGGACAAATTAGTTATTTCTTTCAGGTTGATGATTATTGAAATCTCTTCCATATCGGAAACAAATTCAAAAATTCGCTCCAATTCCACCGCTTCATTATTCGCTTTCTCAAGACTCCCTGCAAGTACAGGTATCCCTTTTTCGGTAAAGGCAACATTAATACTCACCATTTGAGCGCCTGCACCGATGCCCGTTTTTACTGAAAGAAAGGAGTCTTCTTCCGTGCCTAAGCAGCCCGTTTGTGCGGTTACTTTCATATAGTAAGGCAGCTCAATATTCTTTACCCTGAGTTCGCTAAGCTCTGACTTATCATTATGTTTGTTAATAATTCCGACAGCAAAAAAAGCAACACCCGCAATTACAGCTAATACTAGCGTAATTGCGAGCGTTTTTTTAACAAAAGAAGAATCTGTCATGAAAGCTCTTTTTTAATCTCGTCGGTAATTTCGTTCATTGTATCCATTTTATCTTCCATATCGGCAACCAAGGCGAACTGGGTGCGGCATCTTACCAGATTATGGTCGGAGTAAGCCGCACGGAAATATACGTCACCGTTAATATAGTCGGTGAGAAAACGAATTCCGCATTCCAAAGTTAACAGCTTAGCTGAAAAAGGAAGATAATCAATCTCATATGAGTTCAGACTGTTACCGGCGGCAGAAAGGTAGCCGCTCAAATATGTTTCAAAAAGTTCCAGGTCTAAAGATACTTTACTTATATCTTTCTCGTCTTCCGCCGCCGTGTTGGCGCCAAAGCGGATACTGTCACCAAAGTCATAAAGCGACAGCCCCGGCATAACCGTGTCCAAATCAATGACGCATATACCCTCATCGGTATCAATATCAAACATTACATTGTTGAGCTTGGTGTCATTATGGGTAACTTTAGTGGGTAACAAGCCCTCAGCGGCAAGGTTGAGCAAAACCGCGGTATCGTTTTCTCTTTTCAAGGCGAATTCTATCTCTTTTTTAACCGTAGAAACTCTTCCGGCATCGTCCTTTTCTACTGCTTTCTTCAAATCTTCAAGGCGGACAACCGTATTGTGAAAATTCGGTATGGTCTCATGAAGCGTTTCAATGGGGAAGTCGGCGAGCATGTGCTGAAATTTACCGAAAGCTTTTGCGGCGTTGTAAAACATTTTCGGGTTTTCAATTTGCTGCAGGGTGTAAGAATTCGGAACAAAATTATAACAACGCCAGTAGCGCCCCTCTCGGTCAATAAAGTAAGACGAATTATCTCTTGTGAAAATGACATTCATGGTCTCGCGTGCCGGGTCTCCTCCGCCTTCAAGTACCTTGTCATGCAAGTGACCGGTAACACGGACAATATTCTCCATAAGCTGCACAGGCTGTTTAAATACGGAAACATTTATTTGCTGAAGGATATATTTTACGGTTTTTCCCTCGTTATTTACAAATTCAAGGACAAATGTATTATTGATATGCCCGTGATTGCTTGGATAAAACTCTTTGTAATGCCCCTCAAAGTTGTATTTGTTCAGGACCTCGTTAATATCAAACGAATTTTTGTTCACAATCCTTCACCTTTCTACACAGAATAATATCCCCGAAACAATCGGGATTATGAAAGCCGAGTAAAGCGGTAGTCACTGGAAAGCAGGCACCGTAATGGGGGATAGGCGTTTCGTCACCGCATTTATAAATATTCCCCCGAATTGAGCCTTCGCAAACAGTAAAAGCCTCACCGAAAATCTCCGACAGCAAAACTTCACTCAATAAGACTTCAATACCCCAAGCGGATTTGCCGTCTTGATTTATCTGAAAGGGAGTGATAGCGGGCTCTCCTGTACAAAAATCCTTGATAAAAGTTCGAGGTTCTCTTGTCGGGCCGAATTGAGATAAATAGACGCCCTTACTGTTTATCTCAAAGTTTACATATTCGGCTCTGTGCTCAAAGGGCTGCAGGAACAGTTCAAGGCAACTGTCTTTGTAAACCGGGTCATCCCTGTCTTTATAAAGGGCCATTGGATTATCTTCAAAAGTCCAAAGCTTTGCCCTTAGCCCCTCATCAGATACCCCGCAAAGCTTGGCAAAAGTTTGCGGCCGGTATGGAGATTTATCCTCCCAGTGCCAATAGCTAAGTTCGACGGAGGGCACATAATCCCAACCGGGAAAGCGGTCGAATATAAATGTTGAATATTTCATATCTGCTCCGTGCATAATCTTAACTGCATAATTATAGTATTATAAGAATATTTCGTCAAGACTTCGCCCTCTTTTCCAGGTCTATCCGAAATCATCCGAAATCATCTTTTTCAATACAATTTTGTTATTGTCAATTTTTTACGACATCCTCCTTCGTAATATCAAACGCTTTCAAGCGACCACACAATTTTTTATCCAAAAGACTTGAAAAAAACAAATCTTTATGTTATTCTTCCCGCAATGGCTTTGACGGAGAGAAAGATATCCTCACTCAGTATGTTCGGAAAGCTCCTGACGGTTAGAGATGCTGCGGTTGGTGCAAGCAGTTGCTGACGGATATGTAAATACACTCCCGAGCCGATGCCCTGAAATCAGTAGGGGTATACGGAAGCCCACCGTTATAGGGGAAGGGATTGCTTAATCCCGATGAGCGGCGGCTTTTAAAACCGCAATCAGGGTGGTACCGCGGGAATACATTACCCGTCCCTGAGCAAGTCCTGACTTGCTCAGGGACTTTTTTTGAGCAAGAATACAAGAAAGGAGAAATTTTATGTCCAGAATAACATTTATGTCGGGGGAAAATGTTCCGCTCGAAATGCACAAAGTGAGGATGGTGCAAAAACTCAATCTGCTGCCCGTAGAAGAACGTGCGCAAAAAATGGAGGAGGCCGGTTATAATACCTTCCTGTTAAGAAATCGGGACGTGTTCCTGGATATGCTAACGGACAGCGGCGTCAACGCAATGAGCGAAGACCAATATGCCGCCATGATGCAGGCGGATGACAGTTATGCCGGGTCGGAAACCTTTTACAGGCTCGAAAAAGTATTGCAGGATACTTTCGGCTTGAAGTATTTTTTACCGGCGCATCAGGGCCGCGCTTGCGAGCATATTATAGCAAGGGCGTTGGTAACACCGGGTTCTGTCGCACTGATGAACTATCATTTCACAACGACAAAGGCGCTTATCACACTTATGGGCGGAACCGTGGAAGAAATAATCGGGGATGAGGGCTTAAAGATAGAAAGCTCTGCACCTTTTAAAGGCGATATTGATATTGATAAACTGAACGAGGCTATTAAACGCCTCGGAAAAGATAAAATCAGCTTTGTCCGCATTGAGGCGGGAACAAACCTTGTGGGCGGGCAACCGGTTTCTATGAAGAATATTCGTGAAGTTTCACGGATATGCCGCAAGGAAGGCATCATTCTTGTTTTTGACGCAAGCCTTTTGGCGGATAACCTGTACTTCATCAAAACCCGGGAAGAAGAGTTTAAAAATGTCGAACTCATTGATATCGCTAAGGAAATCGGTTCGCTTACGGATATTTTTTACTTTTCGGCACGCAAACTCGGTACTGCCCGCGGCGGCGGAATTCTGACATCGGATAACAAATTGCATACAAAAATGAGGGAATTTATACCTCTTTTTGAGGGCTTCATTACGTATGGCGGTATGTCCGTGCGGGAAATGGAAGCAATGGCCGTAGGTATACGCGAGACAGTGGATATTGATGTTATCAGCCAGACTCCTATTTTTGTTGAGGCTCTGAGCGGCGAACTGGTGGCAAGGGGTGTTCCTGTCGTAACACCTCCGGGGGGGCTCGGTTGCCACGTGGATGCAGGACGTTTTTGCGATCACATCCCGCAGGACCAATATATAGCCGCTTCATTGAATGCCGCAATATTTATAGCCAGCGGCGTGAGAGGTATGGAGCGCGGAACTCTCAGCGAACAGCGCAATGAGGACGGAAGCGAACATATGGCGAAAATGGAGCTGGTGCGCCTTGCAATACCTAAGCGTGTATTCACATTATCACAAATCAAGTACACGGCAGACCGTATTGCCTGGCTGTACAACAACCGTCAGTTGATCGGCGGGTTGGAATTTGTAGAAGAACCCTCGGTGCTGCGCTTTTTCTTCGGCCGCCTCAAACCCATCGGTAATTGGCCGGAATTGTTGGTCAAGCAGTTCCGCAAAGACTTCGGCGAGAGTTTATAAATCTTCTTATTTTATACCTTACGTTACAAACAAAAACAGGCCGGAATTTACCGGCCCGTTTTTGTTATTATATTCATTAATTCTTTACAGAGCGGGTGGCGATACAGCCTTATCATCCCATATCTTTCGCATTAGTCTACCTCTATGGGTTCATGCTCTTTAAGGGATGTTATTCCGCATTAAGATTTGCTATGCGTCTCTCTAATTCTTCTATATTTTCCTTACTATATAAAGGGTCTGCACTAACCTCAAAGGGAATCCTTCGTTCTCTAGCGACTTTCGTTGCAAACATAGTAAAGGCGGAGGTCATCTTGAGCCCCATATCCTTGTAAACTTGCTCCATTTGTTTCCTCCCATCAATTCACAAATTCTTTTTTAAACCATTCATGGAGATCTTCTGTGGTTTTTATTCCGCGCCGAAACATGACCTCGTTTCCTGAATAATACCCGCTGTTCATTTTTTTACAAAATCCAGCGCCGGTAGTCTTTTCAAGAACATCGGTTCTTTTACTGTACCATATT
>DCTF01000154.1 GCA_002329225.1 Ruminococcaceae bacterium UBA1447 | reverse complement strand
AATTCAATTCCGTGCAAAATCCGTTGGGCGGTGAAGGGTTAAGTTTTATTATGGGTAAACAATTTATGCACAACGGGCATACGCGCCGGATTGGCGGGTTTTGCGGGGATTTTGCCCGAAAAATGGCTTTTAAACTGCAATATTGCCGCAATAACGGACTGCCGGGGGCTATCATGGCGGTTCAGTTTAATTTGCACCGCTTTACTTTGATTGACAGTGATTTTTTTTAACGGTATAATGACGATGAATATCTTTATTAAGAGGAGTGTGCCTAAATGGACGACCCCGACCCTGCCGGCGTTACGCTGACTTTTGTTTTACTTTTTTTGCTGATTTTGCTTAACGCCTTTTTCGCCATGAGCGAAATTGCCATTATTACGCTAAATGACAACAAGATTAAGCGTATGGCTGAGGAGGGCCACAAAAAGGCCCGGCAAGTTGTTAAACTCACCGAAAACCCCAGCCACTTTTTGTCAACCATTCAAATCGGCATAACGCTTGCCGGATTCTTAACCTCGGCTTCTGCGGCAAGCTCTTTTTCAGAAAGTCTTAGCGGTGTTCTGCAGAAAGTCCCATATATTCAAAGGCTCGGCCCCGGCATTTTGGGCGCCTTTTCCGTTTTTGCGATTACGCTGATTATCTCCTACATCTCCCTTGTATTGGGGGAACTTGTACCCAAGCGCATTGCCATGCAGATACCTGAAAAAATCGCTTTCAGGGTTATCGGCGTGCTGCTGTTTGTGGCCGCAACAACCAAGCCCTTTGTTAAGATGCTTTCAGTCAGTACAAACCTTGTTGTGCGCATGTTCGGTTTTGACCCCGATGCCGACAAAAAGTCAGTGACCGAAGAAGAGATACGCATGCTCGTAGATGTGGGCGGCGAACACGGGGTAATTGAAGAAGACCAAAAAGAGATGATTAACAACATCTTCGAATTTGACGACATCGACGTCGGCGACATTATGACCCACCGCACGGACATGGTCGCCGTCGAGGTTACGGACACTATCGAAGATCTGGTTAACCTCGCTATAGAGGAAGGATATTCGCGCATTCCCGTTTACAGGGAAGACCCCGATGATATTATAGGTATAATCTACGTTAAGGACTTTTTGCCATTTATAGGTAAAAATCTGCCTTCAAATAAATCGCTGGAAGATATTATGCGCCCGGCAATTTATGTGCCGGAGTCAAAAAACTGCGGAGAGTTCTTTAAAGAAATGACCGCCAGCCATGTGCAAATGGCGGTTGTGGTTGATGAATACGGCGGTACGGCGGGCATTGTAACAATGGAAGATCTGCTGGAAGCCATCGTGGGGAATATTCAGGACGAATACGACGATGAGGAAGAAGAAATATCACGCATAGACGACACCACCTTTACGGTTGACGGCNNGGTTGAGGAACTTGTGGGCTTTGAGTTCCCCGAAGGCGATTATGATACTCTGGCAGGCTTTGTTTTAATCCTTTTAGGCTATCTGCCCGAAGTGGGCGATAATGCCGTTTATAAAAATATGCGCTTCACCGTGCTTGAGATGGAAGAACGGCGCATAGAAAAGATTAAGATTGAAATTCTTCCTATAGCAGTAGAGGAAGAGTCACCGGAAGAAGAAAAATAATGTTTAACAAAATCTGATTTTACTTGCCGAAACGGAGGTTTTTCTTTTGGACAAACTTCAGCTTATCCCCTACTCCAACGAAGTGCGAATGCTTCCGGGCAGCATCCCCCTGAGCAAAATCGGCAGGCGTTCCTTTTTCAGCACCATAGACAGGAATACCGGCAATCCGGAGAGTTACTATTTAAGCATCAGCGAAAACGGAATTAAAATTGTCGCCGGAGGAGAAGCCGGCAGATATTATGCTGCACAAACCCTTAAGCAGATTTCCGAAACATATCCGGACAGATTGCCCTTTCTTGAAATCCGCGATAAACCCGCCTTCCCTTACCGGGGCTTTATGTTGGACAGTGTGCGCCACATGACCCCGATAGAGGATATAAAAAAGCTCATAGACGCCGCGGCTCTGCTTAAATTAAACAAATTCCACTGGCACCTTACCGACGACCAGGGCTGGCGGATTGAAATTGACAGTTATCCCCTGCTCAATGAAGTTGCTTCATACCGCAACGGCTCCCACTTCGGCAAAGTGCATGACGACCGCATTTACGGCGGTTATTACACCAAAAGGGAAATGCGGGAAATTGCGGATTATTGCGCCGACCGCCATATCGACGTAATACCGGAAATTGATATGCCAGGCCACATGGTTGCCGCCATTGCCGCCTACCCCGAAATTTCCTGCCGGGGGGAGGAAATCCCCGTTGAAACCCGGCAAGGTATTTTCCCTGACATACTCTGCGCAGGAAACCCGAAGACATTGCAGATGATTTTTGATATCCTCGACGAGGTTATCAGGATTTTCCCGTGCAAATACATACATATAGGCGGCGATGAGGCCCCGAAAAAACGCTGGAAAGAATGCAGACACTGCCAAGAACTGATTCGCGAGCTGGGGCTGGAAACCGAAGAAGAGCTTCAGGGCTGGTTTATGAATCGGGTGGCCGAGTTTTTACAAAGCCGGGGGCGTAAAGCCATAACCTGGAACGAAAGCCTTAACAGCGGTTTGCTGAACAAGGATATAATTGTGCAAATGTGGATGGACAGGAAAAAGCTGAGCGTCGATTTTGCCAACAGCGGAGGCAACATCATTGTCTCCCCTTTCTACCACTATTACCTTGATTACCCTTACGGTATGACGCCGCTTAACAAAACCTATAAGTTCGATCCGATTCTCAAGGGTCTTGACAATCAAGGCGCCGGCAATGTTGCCGGAGTGGAAACCCCCGTATGGACAGAGCACATTCGGGATTTTAACCAACTGTGTTTTATGGCTTTTCCGAGGGCCGCCGCCGTAGCGGAAGCGGGATGGACCTTTGAGGAAAACAGAGATGTTGACGATTTTAATGTGCGTTTGCAGGCTCTAATACCCCGCCTGCGCTCTTTGGGGATAAAACCGGCGCCTGAGAAGGATTGGAACCCCAACCCCTTCCGCCGTTTAATTCAAACTATACGTTTTTTCCTTTCAATTACAACAAAAGAGATGATAAAAGGATATGACTGATACCAACAACCTGTCGGTGAAAAATGAGGCAGGATATCAGCCCGTTTCTAAAAACGGGCTGAAGCTTATGCGCATCACTGCGGCTCTTTGTCTGGCAGTACCGGCCGTTTTAAGCCCGGCAATAGCCGTATGGCTTTTTTTTGCACAAGGGATAACGGCCGCAGTTGCTTTTGAAGCTGTTTGCTTACTGCTTTTGGCGGTATTGTTTTTTATTTATCCCGCAGTGCGTTACCGCCGGTATAAATACCTGATAACCGGGGATAGAGTGGAAATAATTGAAGGGTNNTGAAGGGGTGTTTTTTAAAAACCGGACAATTGTGCCCATAGACCGAATACACCAGATTGATGTGCGCCGGGGTCCCCTGGAAACTGCGGCGGGAACGGCAAAACTTGTAGTCACCACTGCAGGGTCGGCGGCGGTTTTAAAGTTCTTGGATTTGGCGGCTGCGGAAGAGGCCGCCCTTTACCTTAACAAAACCGTCAGGGAAAAACTGAAGGTTACGGGAGCCGGAGAGGATGTTTAACAAACCAACCCGCAATCATTTTACAATCATTTTTGAACGGCTGGGCATTTTGTTGTTTGCGTCGCTTGCCATGGGTTTAAGCTCGCTGCAAAACTCTATTGATAAAATGTTCAGCCTTGATTTCTGGCGTTCACTTTTACGGCAGGTCGGTCAGCAGGGCACCTTGTCATTACTCTCAGGGCTCGCCTTTGTTCTGATTTTTTGCATATCTTTTTTTATATCTTTCCGTCACTGGCAAAAGACCTTTTTTTATATAGACGGAGATTACTTTGTGTTTGAACGCCGCACTCTTTTTAAAAAGACATCGAAACTGCATTTGAGTCAGATTGCTTCCGTCAACTTGCAAAGAACTTTTTTTGAAAGATTGGTCGGCACCTGCAAGGTAAAGTTTGACTTAAATTCCTCCCACACGGCTAACCGTACGGACTTTGCCCTTGTGCTGCCCTTACAGCAGGCACAGACACTGCGGGAGGAACTCAGCTGCAAACCGGCCGCCGATGCAGCCTCGGAATCGGCGGTAAATAATCAATCCGACGGAATTAAAAGAGTATTTACTTTCACCGGGGGTGAAGTTCTTCGGCACAAAATCCTGTCCATACCCGTTTTGCAAAGCCTTATCGGTTTTGCCGCACTTATTGGCGCAATGGCGGGCGAAGGCGAGTCGAGCCCTCTTCAAAACCCCCGGGCTTTTCTCGGTTTGATGCTGTTTGCCGTGATCGGATATATTTTCCATTTTATCCGCAGCACCCTTAACCTGCTTGACTACCGTGTGGAATGGGACGGAGAAAACTTCCGTATAAACTACGGTTTGATTAAAAACAACACCTTTGTTTTTGCCTCATCAAAGATTAACGCCGTTTTTGTAAAACAACCCTTTTTGGCAAGACTTTTCGGCCTTTATTATGTGGAAGTTGCCGTTGTGGGCTTGGGGAACGAAAAGGCGGAATCCCCTCTGATATGCCTGCTGGCTAAAAGAGAGCGTGTGAAAGAAATACTTGAACTGTGCGGAGCCGACTTTTACTGTTCCGCCGGCGATATCCGATCCCACAAAGCGGCCCTTGTATCGGGCGGATTTTATGCCCTTGTTTCAGCCGGTATCGGTTTTATAATTTTGCGGCTTTCGCATCTCCCCTTTACCTTACCGGTAACTGCCGCTATCTTTATTTCAGCTTTGCCGGGCGGTTTTCTGAGTTACAAGGTAAAAACCGTTGCTTATGACGAACATGTATTCCATTACACCAAGGGAATATTCAGCAAAACCCGGGCAATGTTTAAATACGGGGATATTCAGGACGCAAACTTTAGAAGCAATTTTATGTTTTTCAAAAAGCGAGCGGCAAGAATGACCTTTCATATATTGTCCGGCTCAAATATAAAAAAACACAGGACAGGCTATTTTTCTTTGACGGACCTTGAATCCGCCGCCGAAAACATATTAAAAAACAAAGACAGCTCCGCCGGCTTATTGGAATAGCACCCCCGACATCTTTTTTACACCGGGCGGATTTGACCGGTTAAATCAATTCAAGAAAAGGAGAGTTATCAATGGATGCGATTTTTAATTTTTTCAACTCCCTGCTGCCCTATCTTTTAATCATCGTTCAACTGTTAAACATGACTTTTACGGGAACGCTGACCGAAAAGAGAGTGCATGACGAAGGGTACTCGGCAGGTTTGGCCGCTTACGAAAGGAATGTTTACCGGGCAAAAATACTCAGCGACGGTTACTATGAAAGTTTTTGGTTTGAGCCGGTTCACGTGCTGACAAACCGCCCCCACAAGGATGTGGAGTCAAACTGGGGGTACGGCGGGCTTTTGTCGCTGACTTACAAGCTGGCAAAAATTGATGAGGGTTACGAAGAAAAGTGCGCAACCGTTGTGGAGGGACTGCGCTACTATCGCCGGGTAGTCGACGGTAAATTTGACGGTTATTCATATTTTCGCTCATTCTTTAAAGAAACAACGACTTCCGGCGTGGCCTATGACGACAACATGTGGCTGGCAAGGGA
>DCTF01000164.1 GCA_002329225.1 Ruminococcaceae bacterium UBA1447 | reverse complement strand
TGAAACGGCTGAAATGCCCGGATTATATCCTGCCGACGAGTATGATTTGGCGGGTTTTTGTGTCGGCCTTGCGGATAAAGCCGATATTATCGATTGCTCAAGCATTCATGCAGGCGATGTTATCATCGGTGTTTCTTCTTCCGGAGTACATTCAAACGGTTTTTCACTTATTAGAAAGGCCTTTAATGTCAGTCGTGAAAGATTATCTTTTTACTTGGATGATTGCGGCAAGACTTTAGGTGAAGAACTGCTGACACCCACCAGAATATATGTTAAGCCCGTTTTAGAGCTTATGAAAAAGGTCAAAGTTAAAGGTATATCTCATATCACCGGCGGCGGTTTTTATGAAAATATTCCGCGGGTTATCGGCACAGGGCTTCAAGCAGTTATTGAAAAATCGAATATCCCTCAAAAGCCGATTTTCAGCCTGATACAAAATCAGGGTATTTCGGAAAGAGAAATGTATAACACATTTAATATGGGGCTTGGTTTGTGTATCGTTGTTGAACAAACACAGGCAGATGAGGCTGTTCGAAGTCTTATTCAAAGCGGAGAAGAGGCTACTATAGTCGGTGAAGTACAACTTGGTGAACAAGGTGTAGTTTTATGCTGAATTCTCAAAACAAAATAAGGGTTGCCGTACTTGTTTCAGGCGGCGGAACAAACCTGCAGGCTTTGATTGATTCGCAAAATAAAGGTGATTTGGGGCGCGGAGAAATATGTTGTGTTATTTCAAGTAACCCGAATGCTTTTGCTTTGGAAAGGGCGAAAAACGCCGGAATTAAAGCGGTTACGGTTGACAGAAAAAAATATAGCAGTGCCCATTCTTTTGATGAAGCAATTTTAAATGCTCTTTTAGAGTGTTCCGCCGAAATGGTTGTACTTGCCGGTTTTCTTTCAATTCTCGGACCGTCGGTTATAGAGCGTTTTAAGGATAAAATAATTAATGTTCATCCTTCACTTATACCTTCTTTTTGCGGCCACGGTTTTTACGGACTGAAAGTTCACGAAGAGGCGCTAAAAAGAGGAGTAAAGATAACAGGAGCAACGGTTCATTTGGTAAACGAGATACCTGATGCAGGCAGAATACTCCTACAAAAACCTGTTGAAGTTTCTCCTGAGGATACACCGGAAACTCTTCAAAAAAAAGTAATGGAACTCGCTGAGTGGAAGATCCTGCCGCAGGCAGTCGCTTTGCTCAGCGAAAGTATTTATGAGGAAAAAAAGAAAGGTGAGAAAATATGAAAAAACGCGCATTGTTGAGTGTTTCGGATAAAACGGGAATAGTGGATTTTGCCGCTGCTCTTGTGGAAATGGGGTATGAAATACTTTCTACAGGCGGTACAGCAAAGGCTATTGAAGAGGCAGGGCTTCCTTGTACCGGAGTTTCGGAGATTACGGGTTTCCCTGAATGCCTGGACGGCAGAGTTAAAACATTGCACCCTGCTGTTCACGGAGGAATTTTGGCAATGCGTGACAAGCCGGAGCATATGCGCCAACTTGAAGAATTAAAAATTCAGCCGATTGATATTGTCTGTATTAATTTATATCCCTTCAAACAAACCATACTGCGTGAAGGAACAACTCTGGAGCAGGCTATTGAAAATATTGATATCGGCGGCCCTACAATGATTAGGGCGGCAGCTAAAAACTGGCAGGATGTAGTGGTTATTGTAAATCCTGAGGATTATGCTTCAGTATTGAAAGAACTGAAAGAGAATGGCGAAGTCAGCCGTGATACCAAGTTCAGGCTTGCAGGGGCGGTATTTGAGCATACCGCCAATTATGATGCACTCATAAACAGCTATTTGCGTTCCCAAAGGGGCGAAACCGATTTGCCCGACAGTCTTACATTGACCTTCGAGAAAATTCAAGAGATGCGCTACGGTGAAAACCCTCATCAAAAGGCCGCATTTTACGGCGAGAACGGCGCAGCGCCGAATACCTTGCCCCGTGCAAAACAACTGCACGGTAAAGAACTTTCCTACAATAATATTAACGACGCTAACGGCGCCCTTGATGTCCTCAAAGAATTCGGCAATGAAAAGCCTGCTGCAGTTGCGGTAAAGCATGCGAATCCTTGCGGTGTCGGTTTAGGCTCTACAATATTTGAAGCCTATAAAAAGGCATTTGAAGCGGACGAAGTATCAATCTTCGGAGGGATTGTTGCTCTGAACAGAGCCGTTGATGAGGCAACGGCAAAAGAACTGTCAAAAACATTCCTCGAAATAATAATCGCTCCCGCTTTTGAGAAAGAGGCATTAACTGTACTGACCGAAAAGAAAAATCTGAGGCTTTTGGAACTGCCCGAGGCTGCAATTCCCAACCCGGCCACTTGTTTGGATATGAAAAAGGTGGCAGGAGGCCTTCTTGTTCAATCACTTGACACTCAACTTTTACCGGAAGAAGATTCCTGGCTCTGCGTTACAAAAAGAAGACCGACACAGGAGGAAGAAGAGCAGTTGCTTACCGCTTGGAAAGTGGTTAAACATGTTAAATCCAACGGTATTTGTCTTGTAAAAGGTAACATGACTGTCGGTATCGGGCCCGGGCAGACAAACAGAATTACCGCTCTTGAAATTGCTATAAGAAATGCAGGCGAGCGAGCAAAAGGTTCAGTTATGGGCAGTGATGCTTTTTTCCCGTTTCCGGATTGTGTTGAAGCGGCACGGGAGGCGGGTATAACGGCTATAATACAACCGGGCGGTTCTTTGCGTGATGAGGAAAGCATCAAGGCGGCGGACGAGGCGGGGATTGCAATGATTTTTACCGGAATGAGACACTTTAAACATTGATTTATCACATAACTGTCAAGCTGTGGCGGGTAAGGTGACTTATGAAAATATTGATGGTAGGCTCCGGCGGAAGAGAACACGCCTTAATTAAAAAACTGAAAGAAAGTGAAGCCGTTACCGAGGTAATTTGTGCTCCGGGTAACGGAGGGATATCTGTTGAAGCAACCTGCTTTCCCGTTAAGGCAACGGATATTGACGGAATAATCAATTTAGCCTTGTGCGAAAGGGTGGATCTTGTCTTTGTGGCGCCCGATGATCCGCTGGCTTTGGGGCTTGTTGATGCCTGCGAAAAAGCCGGACTACGGGCCTTCGGACCCAACTCCGAAGCGGCGATTATTGAGAGCAGCAAGGTTTTTTCGAAAGAATTGATGAAAAAATATTCTATTCCCACCGCAGATTATTTTATATTTGATGACCCTGAAAAAGCAATCGAACACATAAAAAACTCTGATGCCTATCCGGTTGTTATAAAAGCCGACGGGCTTGCTTTAGGTAAAGGAGTGCTGATTGCTTACAATTATGAAGAGGCCGAAAATGCCGTCAAACTTATAATGAGAGATAAAGTTTTCGGAACATCCGGCAATTCCGTAGTTGTAGAAGAATTTCTAACCGGACCGGAAGTAACGGTAATGGCTTTTACAGACTCAAAGACTGTTATTCCTATGGTGTCATCAAAAGACCACAAGCGGGCACTTGACGGTGATAAGGGAGCTAATACCGGCGGAATGGGTACAATCAGCCCGAATCCTCATTATGATATCGATGCACAAAAATACTGTATGGAGCATATATTCCTGCCTACTGTTCATGCGATGAATAAAGAGGGGCGCCCTTTTAAAGGCTGCTTATATTTCGGCCTGATGTTGACTCCTAAAGGCCCGAAAGTAATCGAATATAATGCTCGTTTCGGTGATCCTGAAACACAAGTGGTTTTATCCCGGCTTATAACTCCGCTGATAGATATTGTGCAGGCTACCATAGACGAAAGGCTTGATGAAATTGACATAAAGTGGGATGCTGACGCTTCCGCATGTGTTATTATGGCTTCAGGGGGATATCCGGGTGATTATAAAAAGGGGTACAAAATATCCGGCCTTGATAAAAACGGTCAACTTGAAGGGGTCACTGTTTATCACTCAGGTACAATTATAAAAAATCAGGATTTTTTAACAAACGGCGGTCGCGTTCTGGGTGTTACGGCAAAGGCGGGCACTTTGAATCAAGCGCTGGAAAAAGCTTATTCGGCTGTCAAGAAAATTGATTTTCAAGATGCTTTTTACAGAAAAGACATCGGAGAATAGCACAGTTTGTTAACAAATAATTTACAAACTATAGTTTTTAAAAAGCTCTGCTCATAATATAATTACATTGAAATTAATAGAATAACGCTCAAAGGAAGTGATTAACTGTGAAAAAAGGTATGAGCGCAAAAAAGAAAGCATTTATTACAATCCTTGTTTTTCTGGTTGTCGGTTTTGTCAGCGTCGTAGCCTATTACCTTTTCAGACCGGATCCTCCTCCCAAAGTTATATTAACTACTGCTTTCAAAAGTGATGTAACACAGACCCTTGAAGCAACGGGAACGGTAGAATCTGCGAACCGCAAAGATTATTCCGTATTAAACGGAACCAAGGTTTCGACGGTTAATTTCAGGGTAGGGGACAGAGTAAAAAAAGGTGATGTTCTTGCCACTTTTGACACCTCATCCCTTAACGCTTTGGTTGACCAAAAACAAAAGAATTACAATGCTGCTCGCGATGCCTTTAAAAACGCTTCAAATGAAGCAGGTGCATCGGCTGCGGATATACCCGCGCTTGAAAAGCAAATTGCTGATGTTGAAGCGAAGATAAAAGAACTTGAGCAGAAAAATGCAGAAGCCGGTAAGAAAGAAACATCTAAAACAACTCTTGATAAATTGAAATCAATTTTCGGGGACAGCCTTTTTCTTAACATTTTGTTTGGCAATTCCTCAGCATTTGATATGTCCTCGCTGACCGGAATGTCTGCGGAAGAAACTAAATTAGCTTCTTTACAACTTGAATTGATGCAACTCAATGCAAAGCTTACATTGGCAAGGGCGCAGGCAGGCGGAACTTTAGAAAATACTTTAAAAGTATTTTCCGACTCCGCTTTGGAAGATTTAAATAACACAAAAGCAGCCGTGGCAGTATTGAAGTCGGGTTGGGTAGCGGAAGCGGACGGTATTGTTCGTACCGTGAACATAGTTCCGGGTCAAGCCTTTAAAAGCCAAAGCAGTTTGAGCCCCGACGTTGATTTAAGCTCCATTGTCAATTTGCTGACTACAAATTCCGAAGGCGCCGATATTGTAGGCATGATGCAGGAATACTTTAAATCAAACTCGGTAGGTATGTCTATTGAATATTATCCTTTTGCGGCTTCATTTATTCTTGGAAAGTATGATGTACTCAAAGTAAAAATGGATCAGGTTGCAAAAGTAAAAGCTGCCAACGGTGAGATGCATGAGGGCAAAATCACTTATATAAGCCCGGTTGCCTCTTCAAGCAGCAGTATTAACCTTACTTCAATTCTCGGCTCAGGCGGCTCTTCAAGCGGTATTGAGGCAAAAGTTTCTATCCCGAATCCCGATGCCGGTATTATTATCGGTTTAGATGTGGAAATATCGATTGATGTAGATAAGGCAAAAGATGCCTTACTTGTCCCGGCTGAAGCCGTTCAGTTTGACAGTGAAGGCTCATATGTATTTATTTACAACGCTAAATCTAAAAGAGTTTCCAGAGCAGAGGTTAAGACGGGAATTTTCTCCGGAACACACTATCAAATTCTTTCAGGTTGCTCCGAAGGTGATGTTATTGTAAAAGCTCCGCCCCATGCATTAAAAAACGATGATAAAGTTGCGATAGAAACAACTGAATCGCCTTCGATGCCGGTAACNNCGGAGCAAACCCAAGCCGCTCCCGATTGAGTTTTACCGTTTTGAATTAGTGGAGGGGACGGTGATAATAATTGAACTTTAAAGAAAATATTCGAATTGCCATTTTCAGCATTAAGACAAATATGATGCGTTCACTTCTGACAATGCTCGGAATAATTATAGGAGTTTCTTCCGTTATTGCGATTATTACCGTCGGTAATGGCGGCAGGGATTATATTGTTGGCATGATTCGGGATATAGGCTCTAATGTGGTGAGTATAAACGTAAATACCGGAAAAGCCGCTGCCGGAGAGTATATTACTAATGATGATGTTAAAAACATTAAAGCCTTGGATATGGTTGAGTATGTATCGCCGATTGTAGTCAGTTTCGGCAATGCCGAAACTGAAAAAACTCAAAGCCTTGCAATGGCGTTCTCCGGTACTGTTGACTATGCAAAGGTGATGAACATTTCCGTAAAGCATGGGCGATTCTATAATCAGGATGAATATGATGCAACTCGAAATGTTGCTCTGATTTCCACAATAAGCGCCTACGAGATGTTCGGTTATGAGAACTGTGTAAATCAGCATATAGATTTTTCTCTAAATGACAAGAGTGT
>DCTF01000140.1:4712-5082 GCA_002329225.1 Ruminococcaceae bacterium UBA1447 | reverse complement strand
AACCATAACGTACTTACGGGGATTCTTTACAAATTCCTTAATCTCCCTTTCCTGACGGGAGTCGGTTTCCACAAGACTGCGGGAATGGGAAATTCTGGTGGTAAGGCGCAAAATAACAGGCGTGTCAAAGCGTTCGGAAAGTTCGAACGCAAGTTTTGTGTAATCAAGGCACTCTTCGGAATCGGCCGGTTCCAGCATCATTGTTTTGGAGGCCCGTGCATAATGACGGGAATCCTGTTCGTTTTGAGAAGAGTGCATACCCGGGTCATCCGCTACGCCTATTACCAAACCGGCGCTTATGCCGGTGTAGGACAGTGTAAAAAGCGGATCCGCCGCCACATTGAGCCCCACATGCTTCATGCCGCAAAAG
>DCTF01000140.1:0-4702 GCA_002329225.1 Ruminococcaceae bacterium UBA1447 | reverse complement strand
GTTAGGTGCCCATTCACAATAAATCTCATCATATTTGGCGGCAAATTCCGTTATCTCCGTACTTGGGGTGCCGGGATAGGATGAAACAACCCTGCAGCCGGCTTCATACAACCCCCTTGCGACCGCTTCATTCCCAAGAAAAAGTCTTTTCATATTTCCTCCGAGTTCTGATAAAAAAATATATTGAATTATTATATAAGCAGCTGTTATTTGCCCGAATTGTTAAAGCGGTCGCTCACACTTGTAAATGAAGGGATATCATCTTCCGGCATTTTTTTCTTAATATCGGCAAGTTCTTCTTTAAGTTCTTCCACATAGGCTTTAGGGTATACGGCTACAGGCTCCAATACAAGAGCGCCGTCTGCCAGGGACACTTTAAACTGATCCCCCTCTTTAAGGCCGAGGTCATTAACAAATTTTTTGGGTATGGTAATCTGGGACTTTTTAAGCATTTTAATAATCAAAACATCAACTCCGAATTTAAGAATTTCCGATTATCCGGCAATAACAGATCAAGTATAACATGGATTTAGAGAGAGTAAAGGTTATTCAGTAAACATTTTCATCCAAAACAGCCCTACCAACCGTAGACTTCGCTCCCCCACTTTTTCTCTATCAGGGTTTGTTCCGTATAGATAAGCGTATTATCCTTAATATCTTTATTTAGCAATACGCCTGCGCCTATAACGCTGTATGGCCCTATTTTAACGCCGGGCATAAGAATTGCATTGACACCCGTACGGCAATAGTCACCGAGAAAAACTGCCTCGGAATAATCCGCAGCAAACTCCTTGCGCCCCTTTACCGACTGAATGGTTATACCGTCATCAAAGCGCAGACTGCCGCAAACGGTCGCCGCACCTATATCCGTGTTTTCCCCTATAATCCCCGACATTTCCATGTAGTGATAAAGGAAGACCCGATCCAAAATTATTCCTTCGAGTTCCGCAGCGTGGCTGACTATACACTCATTGCCGATTGTGGAGCAATTTTCCACAAAACAGGCATTGCGCACCCGGGTGTTATTACCTATGACCACATTACCCTGGATTATAGCGCCGTTCTTTATGATAGTGTTATCACCGACTATAATACTGCCTTCAATGATAACATTCCTGCCGATTCGGCTGTTCTTCCCAAGTTTAACAAAACCGGCAATGGAGGCGGTATCGTCTATGGAAGCGCCCTCACCCAGCTCATTTTTTGTAAGGGCGGAGCAGCGCTCCGTATTAATACCTCTGTTGGCAATAAGGATATGCCAGGGCTTGTCAATATCGTAAACCGCCTTATCCGCAGTAACGGCGCCCAACTTCATACCGCGCTTAATTTCATCCGCAAGGCTGACTTCAAGATAAGCCTCCAAGGGGGGCATCATACCAACCTCGGTATAGGGGAAGCGGGAGGGATTAAAGCGCAGCGCTTCAAAAAATGCGGAGGGCAAAGCAAGCCCGCCGAAGAAATGTGTGCTTTCGCTGCGGGAGTGACCCCAAATTTCTTTAACACAGCCGTCTTCAATATTGCAGCCGATATAATCCGAACTGCGCTCCGCAATCGGAGAAACCAGCGCTTGGGACTCCCCGCTCTTTTCAAATGCGGCCACAAGCTTTTTAAGGTCGTCAACACTGACTATAGTATCCCCGTATAAGGCAAAATAGCTTTCGTCCTTAACATAATCCCCGGCAGCCAGTAAAGAAAAGGCGGTACCCTTGGGAGCATTTTCGACTATCACGGTTACATTCGAGTAGTCACGGAAGTATGCTCTTATCTCATCCGCAAAGGGACCGGCAACAAGTATGATGTTATCAAACCCCATGGATGTCAAAGCCTCCACGGAATAGGCAACAATCGGTTTGTTGGACACGGGGAACATAACCTTATTGCGTATCTGCGCATAAGGCCAAATTTTTGTACCGGAACCGGCACATAATACAACAGCATCTTTCATTTAAATAACCCTCCGTAATTGATGGAAGTCCATATTTACCAACCCGAAAAAAATCCCGGTTCTTGCCGACATCTTCTTTACCGGAAATAGACAGAAATTTAACTACGATACAGTATAACACAAGAAAAATGCGGAATAAAGAGTTATATAATTAAATTAAGGATTATCCGCCTTTATTAAAGCCGATTGAGGCAAACGGTGCATTTTGCCGATGTCCGGTTGACAAAGTTTTTGCCCTTGTGTAGAATTGGTGCGGATTCAAGTTACCTCTCTTTCCGTATTAAGAGTTGACGGTATGAATCCGGAAAAGGCTCTTTCTTTTACCAAAGCACTATTTTTTCAGGAACATTCCCGGTAATTCCAATACCACCGCATNNGGAGTAAAGCTATGAGTAAACTTGCTATTAACGGCGGCAGTAAAGTTAAAACCAACAGTTTTCCGCGTTGGCCCATGTTCGGCGAAAAAGAGGCGGAAGCCCTGAACAGAGTCCTGAACAGCGGCGTTTGGGGAACTTTGGGCAATGAAGTAGCGGAGTTCAATGAGAAGTTTGCGGTCTATCAGGGGGCTAAATATGCTTTAGGGGTTACAAACGGCACCCACACCCTTGAAATCCTCCTGCGTGCCTTGGATGTAGGCCCCGGGGATGAAGTAATAGTTCCGCCATACACATTCAACGCCACCGTGTCCAGCGTTATGATGGTCGGGGCAACCCCCGTCTTTGCCGACATTGAAGAGGGTTCCTATAACCTGGACGCCGTTTGTGCCGAAAAAGCCGTTACACCCAACACCAAGGCCATTATCCCCGTACATATCGGCGGGCGCTCCTGCGATATGGATGCTTTTATGGCTTTAGCAAAAAAATACAATCTTTTGATAATTGAAGACGCAGCCCAGGGGGTTGGCGGCGAGTGGAAAGGCACAAAGGTCGGCTCGATAGGTAACGGCGGTTCTTTNNTCCAAGCCAGCAAAAACCTGACCGCCGGTGAAGGCGGAGCAATAACCACAAATGACGAAGAGTTATATGACAGATGTTTTTCTATCCACCACTGCGGAAGGGATATGAAAAAAGGCATCTGGTATGACCATCCGATTTTAGGCACCAACGCCCGCATGACGGAGTGGCAGGCGGCAATACTAAACGCACAGATGGATAAACTTGACCGGCAGTTGGAACTGCGTATGAAGAATGCGGCCTACCTCAACAACAGGCTCAAAGAGATACCCTGCACCGGAATTATGACTCCCGACGAGAGGGTTACCAAAAACGCTTATCACCTGTTCATTTTTAAGTACTTTGCGGATAAATGCAAAGGCCTGCCCAGAGAGAAATTTATTGAAGCTCTTAAAGCGGAAGGCATCCCCTGCGCACCCGGTTATGTCTGCCTTTACAGGCAAGGGCTGCTCACCTCTCCCCAGGCTAAGCGTTACCTCAGGGCAGACGCAAATTATGACATCTTTTTACCGAACTCCGAAAAAGGCTGCTATGAAGCGGGAATGTGGCTGTACCAGTATATGCTCCTCGGCACACAAAAGGATATGGACGATGTGGCCGATGCCATTATTAAGATTTATGAAAACGTTGATGAGTTGCTCTGAGAGCTTGCAAGACTGAAATATAATCTCGCATTTAATGCGGGGGAAAGTTAAGCGCTTCGCCCCCGCATTCTTTTATGCAAAGCTCTTGTCAACGTCAAACGTGATGTCTTTTAAACAGTTTTCTGTATAATTATTAGGTTTTGACCCCCAAAATACCCTTTTTTCTTGACATTATAATATTCTTAATGTAATATAGGCGTTACAAAAAATACTTGGAGGTATTATAATGAAAAAGTTTCTTTGTGTATTCTTGGCAGTACTCTTTGTCGCTTTCTCTTTTACCGGCTGCAAAGGGAACAAAAACGATGAACAGAAAGATGCCACGGTTGCTATCGCCTCACTCAACGACCTGAACGGCAAAAAAGTTGCTGTCCAGAACGACACAACTTCGGACTATTTTGCTCAAACGCTCCTCGACAAGGGCGAAATCAAGTTTGAAATTCTCCGCTATGAGAAAATTATTCAGTGCTACGACGATATGGCGCTCAAAAGAGTTGACGCAATCCTCGTTGACGAAGTTGTTGCAGCCGCTTATATGGATGTCAGTAAAGTTGTGTGGAGCAACACCGAAGGTGAGCCCATAGGTATCTGCATCAAAAAAGGCAATGACGACTTTGCCGCGATTGTGGAAAAATTAATTGATACCTTTTATTTTGACGGCACCATAGCGACTATTGCCAACAAATACTTCGGCCGCAATGTTACAGAAGGGGTGCGCACGGTAACCGCAGCGCCCGAACTTGACCTTAGCAAACTCAAGACTCTCAACGAAGGCGTTCTTAAAGTCGGTATGGAAGTCGGTTATCCTCCCATGGAGTATGTGGATACCGACGGCATTACACCGATCGGCTTTGACGTTGAACTGGCCGGCAAAATTGCCGAAAAACTCGGGCTTAAACTTGAGATTGTCAACACCGCCTGGGACGGCATATTTGCAGCATTGGACAACAGCGAGTTTGATATGATAATGTCCTCCGTGAGCATTACACCGGAAAGACAGGAAAAATTCATTCTCACCGAACCCTACATATCCAACAAAATCGTCCTTGTTGTTCCCGGACCATAAAATAACATCACAACGGAAGGGCTGCTTTTCGGGGCAGCCCTTCCGATTAAACGGAGTATTTTAATGGAAAAACTGCAGCAGATAATAACCTGGA
>DCTF01000047.1:5814-7268 GCA_002329225.1 Ruminococcaceae bacterium UBA1447 | reverse complement strand
GCACTTCATTTTACAATGTATCAAATGTAAATAATTAGCCTGGGGAACGGAATGTAGTGTTCGCCACTCCAAACCAATTAAACCGCTGAAATCTTTGTATATCAAGGGATTGGCGCAAAAAACCAACAACCCCCACCTCGCAATGAGATGGGGGTTAATGGTATCAACCGATAGGACTGATGTGGCGGAGAAGGGGAGACTCGAACTCCCGCGCCGGTTGCCCGACCTACGCCCTTAGCAGGGGCGCCTCGTCACCAACTTGAGTACTTCTCCATGGCAACAGTATCTATATTTTTGGATTGTTCTCCCGATTGGGAACTTGTAATCTCAAACCCTTGAAGTGGCGGAGAGAGTGGGATTCGAACCCACGGTACCTTTCGGTACGACGGTTTTCAAGACCGTTCCGTTATGACCACTTCGGTATCTCTCCGAATCGCCCTAAGGCTGTGTTATGTTATCATATATATTGAAGGATTGTCAACCTGAAAACTTTTATTTTTTCAGCTTTTTGTTTCGAAATTCGCAGTCTTGCTAAGGCGATAAGGCTGTGATACTATTATTTTGCCACGTTACGGGAACATATTAGGGGAGGATTGGATATGAAAATGTTAAGCGGCAGAATTTTTTCAAGGTTTGTTTCTTTTATGCTCGGGTTGCTGTATTTTGTTTCTTCCTTCACGGGCTTTACTTTCGGGAGGGAAAAACTGCCCGAACCTACACTTGCCGCACCCCTGTGGTCCCCCTGGGTGCATCAACACTGGGTCTGGGAAAATGTGGGTACTCAGGACTCAAGCCGAGCCCTTGTGCACGGCTATCTGGAACGGGATATACCGGTAGGGGTAACAATTATAGACCACCCTTGGGACAGAGGGATAGGCTCCTTTTTACCCTGCCCTCAAAGGTACCCGGATTTGGCTGAACTTATAGAGCATTATCATAACAACGGCGTGCGTGTGCTTATGTGGGGTACCTGTGTGATTAACGAGGATGCCCCGAACTTTCAGGAGGGGAAGGACAAGGGCTATTATGTGGGCTTCGGTCAGACCGTCAAATGGTGGAACGGCAGAGGCGCATTTATTGACTACACCAATCCCGAGGCGGTGGAATGGTTTCACCGGCAGATGGATAATGTGCTGGAAATGGGTATAGACGGCTGGAAGGTGGACGGCGCCGACCCTTACATAATGCTTGTTGTTCCTCCTGCAGGTAAAAATGACCCGTACATAACCTGGAAGGAATACAGAAGCCTTTTCTATGGTGACTTTTTTGAATATACGCGGGAAAAGTTGGGGAACGACAGGGTTATTTCCGCAAGGCCGGTGGATGATCTCCCCTTCGGTGTGGGGCTGCCTTTAGTGTTTACCACAAAAGATATTAACTTTGCCGGTTGGGTGGGGGATGAGGATAACGACTGGGGGGGACTCCGTACCGCCCTTAACGATATGATGGCTTCT
>DCTF01000047.1:5096-5732 GCA_002329225.1 Ruminococcaceae bacterium UBA1447 | reverse complement strand
TGCCCCGTTATGGAAAACGGCGGCAACGGTACCCATGAGCCCTGGCTCTATGATGAAGAAACTGCGGATATTTACCGTAAGTTTGCCTATTTGCATACCGAACTGATACCCTACATTTACAGTTCGGCCGCCTACTCCTACGAGCTTGAAAAACCTACAATGCGCCCGACGGCGGGCACATACCAGTACTTTTTGGGTGACGATATACTTGTGGCTCCGATTTTTGAAGAGGGCAGCGAGCGAACCGTTATCTTTCCTCCGGGTGAATGGATATATATGTTTGACCAATCAAAGGTTTATACTGCCGGGGTCAGAAAACTCACGTTCCCCATGGATGAATATCCTGTCTTTATACGCAAAGGCGCCATTATCCCCATGGAGGTGGAAAACGGCATAACAGGTTTTGGGAGTGAGCTTTCAAAGGGTTATACCACGGTTACGGTCTACCCTCAAAAGGGCGAAAAAAAGTTCGGCCTTTACGAGGAGGGTAAAAAAGGAACCATGCTCACCTACGGCAAAGGCGAGGGGAGTCTGCGCCTTATTTCCGGGGCTACGGAACGCTCTTTATTGTGGAGCGTGAGGGGCGAAAACCTTCCGGTGAGTGTCAAAGATGCGGCGGGTAATGCTATCCCCCGT
>DCTF01000047.1:0-5047 GCA_002329225.1 Ruminococcaceae bacterium UBA1447 | reverse complement strand
CGAAACGGAGCGGAGATTTATATCAGGTATTAGTATCTTGGATTGATTTCAGTTGACGAGTGTTTGCTAAAAAAGCCGCCTCTGACTGGGGCGGCTCGTTTTATTGTGCTATTCAAATAACGGTATTGCGGGCGGGGAGTGGCTTTCTACAAACTCGAATGCCCGTCTTATGTTTTTTTCTATTGTCGCTTCGTCCAGGCGGGAGAGTACCCCCATAAGGTAAACCCTGTAATAACCGTATTTCTCTACGGTCAGGATTCCGTCGCCTTCGGCAAACTCCTTAAACAGGCGGAAGCGGGCGCCCCTGTCCATAATTGAGGCAAGGCGCAGTTCCTCTTTGGTGAAGTCTTTATTAAAGTCATCCGTAATAAGGCGGTAAGATTCTTCAACGCCCCAGAGCTTTTCCCTTTCCATGCTGTCTACATAGTCCTTATGGTAAAAAAGCCGATAGATGTTTTCATTTTTAATTATTTCCGCCGAGGTATAGATATGGAACACGCAGTAGTAGAGGTAGTAATTAAAGCCTTCCGTCAGGTTTTCCCGCACAAAACTTCTGATAAGGTCAAAATAGTTTTCAAATATGGTGTGTAAAATCAGATGTTTATTTTTAAAATGGTAAACAACCCCCGCCCGTGTAATTCCCAGTTCATCGGCAATCATCTGAAAAGTGGTGCCGTCATAGCCGTGTTGCTTAAATAAATTTTGGGCGGTGTCCAATATTTCCTGCCTGACGTTTCTCAACTGATTTCACTCCATAAAATACGATTTTAATTTTAACCGTAATCAACGGCGGACAACTTTACATTTTCGAGTAAAGTAAAGTATATATGCCTGATATTGCCCTGTCAAGGGGGTAAAAACTTTACTTGACTAAAAGCGTTTTACTTGTCTAAAGGTGTTGACGCAAAAAACTATTTGTGATACTATTAGCCCTAATCTCGTTCTTGGAGCATATTAACGCTTTGCGAGGCGAAATATATTTGGAGGAATTGCCGATGAAAACAAACAACAAAAATCTTATTAACTGGGTTGACGAAATCACCGCCCTTTGCAAACCTGATAAAGTTTACTGGTGCAACGGGTCTCAGGAAGAATACGACACAATAACAAAACTCTGTGTGGACAACAACATATGCGAAGAGCTGAATCCCGAAAAAAAGCCCGGCTGTGTTCTGTTCAGAAGTCATCCCTCGGATGTTGCCAGAGTGGAAGCGAGAACCTATATTTCCAGCGTTAAGCAGGAAGATGCCGGTCCCACCAACAACTGGATTGATCCGCTGGAACTTAAACCCACAATGACCAGGCTTTATGACGGCTGCATGAAGGGCAGAACCATGTATGTTATTCCCTTTTCCATGGGCCCAGTGGGTTCTCCGATAGCTAAAATCGGTGTGGAAATTACCGACAGCCCCTATGTTGTTTTGAATATGTGGATAATGACCAGAACCGGCGACCGTGTTCTGGAAGTGCTGGGTGAAGACGGGGAGTTTGTAAAATGCCTGCACTCCGTAGGTTTGCCTCTTAAGGAAGGGGATACTGACCCTGCTTGGCCGTGCGTACCCAATGTGGATGAAAAATATATCAGCCACTTTCCGGAAGAGAGAACAATCTGGTCTTTCGGTTCCGGCTACGGCGGCAACGCCCTGCTGGGCAAAAAATGCTTTGCCCTGCGTATAGCCAGTGTTCAGGCCAGGGACGAAGGTTGGCTTGCGGAGCATATGCTCATTCTTAAGCTCACCGACCCCAAAGGCAAGGTTTACTACATTTGCGGCGCCTTCCCCAGCGCCTGCGGCAAAACAAACCTGGCTATGCTTGAACCCACCATCCCCGGCTGGAAGGTTGAAACAATCGGCGACGATATTGCCTGGATGAAATTCGGTGCCGACGGAAGACTTTATGCCATCAACCCCGAAGCGGGCTTTTTCGGCGTGGTGCCGGGTACTTCAATGAAGTCCAATCCCAACGCCATGCGTCAAATTCAGAACAATACCATATATACAAATGTAGCCCTCACCGATGACGGCGATGTTTGGTGGGAGGGCAGCGGTATTCCCGCACCCGAGCACGCTATCGACTGGAAGGGCAACGACTGGACTCCCGAGTCCCCCGAACCCGCCGCCCATCCCAATTCCCGTTTTACAAGCCCCGCCGCTCAGTGTCCGGTTATTGCCGACGAGTGGGAAGACCCTGCCGGTGTGCCTATCTCCGCAATCCTTGTAGGCGGCCGCCGTGCAGCCAATATTCCTCTGGTTAATGAGAGCTTGGATTGGAATCACGGTATCTTCCTCGGTTCAATAATGGGTTCGGAGATTACCGCCGCAAATATTACCGATCAAGTCGGTCAGGTCAGGCGTGACCCCTTTGCCATGCTGCCCTTTGCCGGCTACCACATGGGCGATTACCTCCAGCACTGGCTGGATATCGGTCAGAAAACTTCCCCGGATAAACTGCCCAGAATCTTTAATGTAAACTGGTTCCGTAAGAACGCCGAAGGTAAGTTTATTTGGCCGGGCTTCGGTGAAAACAGCCGTGTGCTTAAATGGGTTGTTCAAAGGCTTTCAGGCGAGGTTGATGCCGTTCAAACTCCCATAGGCAAGCTTCCCCTCCCCGGCGGTATTGATACCGAAGGCTTGAATGTAACTCCGGAAGAGATGGCTGAATTGCTTAAAGTTGACAAAGAAGGCTGGCTGGCGGAAATTGAGTCGATCAAAGAAAACTACAAAATCTACGGCGACAAACTTCCCGCAGNNAAACTGAAAAAGGCCCTGGCATAAAACATACAAAACAAAAGCCCGCAGAAAAAACTCTGCGGGTTGTTTCTTTCCATGCCCCGAAAGGTTACTCCTTTAGTTCGGAGTTTGTGGCCCCCCTGATTTGGCGAACTTCCCGCAACAGGGCTTCCTGAGCGTTGCCAAGTTCTTCTATTTTTTTATACAGTTCTTCTATAAGGATTTCGGACTTCAGATTAGTTTTGTAATCGTTGAGTGCGTGAAGCCTGTCCTTTTCCTCCTGCCTGTTCTGGCTCATCATAATGACGGGCGCCTGAATTGCCGCCACACAGGACAGAATAAGGTTCAGAAGAATAAATGGATAAGGGTCAACGGCACGGGTCAGCAAGACGGCGTTTAGAATAATCCAGCCGATGAGGCAAAGAATGAAGATAATAATAAAGGTCCAACTACCCACAAATTTTGCTATGGCGTCTGAAGCCTTGGCGCCGAAAGGCAGGTTCTGCGAGTGTTCGGCAACGGTGTCTTTGGCAAGCTTTTTGTCCAAAAGCAAACGGATTATTTCTTCATCTTCAAGGGCTCTCTCGTCCTTGTTTTCAAGGATTTCAAGAATCAGTTTCGAGTTTTGTTTTTCATCTTCCATGTTTTAATTCATCCCTTTCAAGAACTCACACAAAAGCAACGTCAGTCCGCAACGGAATCTGCGGGTGTCCGCTTTTTGTTTTTACCTATATCCAGCCGGATTATTCCGACAGTTATTGAAGCGAGGTTAAACAGCTCCGTGAGTACCCCCGCATAGGAACGGTTAATCAGGTTGAAAATCAACCAGAAAGTGCAGCCCGGGTAAGAGAAAGCCCGAACGATATTGGGCTTTTGGGACCATAGAACAAAAGAGGTGATACAAACCGCCGCCATGGGTAAAAGGGAAGCCGGCCCCGTCCAGGAAAGGATGCCGGTAATAATCGAGGCAATAAAGAAGATAATAGGGACTGCGGTGTGATTCGCCCATTTTTTTGTTTCTCTTTGAGAGTAGACATAGCAGCGGATAACGCCTAAAATATTAAGTGCCATTCCGGTGTAGGCTCCCAACATGCCGTAATGCACTACCCAAAAGGCTTCGCCCACCATTTGGGCGACAAGTATACCTTTGCGGGATTTTTGCTGAAAGGAAAAAACCATCAGGCTCATACCCACAAAGCCGATGAGCTGAGCAATAAATCTGTAGGGGTCTGCGCCCACCCGTAAATCCCGTAAAAATGTCAATCAAAAGCCCTCCGAAAACTGTTTTAAAGATGATAACACAGGTTGGAAGCTTCGACAACACCAAAAACGCAAGCCGAAAAATTTGCCTGTTGCCGCTTTTTATTTACCTGTTAGCCTGAAGCGGCAACCTGTTACGGAAATAACCTTTTTCAAATAAATTTTTGTGATATACTTCACGTGCGGAGGTGAGTCGGTGAAGATACGCGTTGAACTCGTGGACGACCTTCGGGAAGACGAGCTGATTATCCGTTGCCGGGAGGAAAACGACACAATTAAAGCCATTCGGGACTATGCCGTTGAGCAGGCTGCCAAAAAAGTTGAAATCACCTTTTACAAAGATAATCGTGAGTTCTTCTTTTCACCCGATGAAGTGTTGTTTTTTGAAACTCGGGGCGAGGAGGTCTGCGCCCACACGGCAGATGAAGTTTATACGGTAAAATACCGTCTTTACGAACTGGAACAGATGTTATCCCGAAAGTTTGTGCGTGTTTCCAAGTCCGCAATTTTGAATGTGGAGCATGTGTACTCCGTTACCCGCAACCTCACCGCATCAAGTCTTGTCAACTTTAATACAGGTAATAAAGGTGTTTATGTGTCCCGCCACTATTATCACCGCCTGCGTGAAAGGTTGAGCGAAAGAAGCAAACTGTAAAGGAAATTCAACCGCTTTGCGGAGTATTGAAAAGGAGGAATTTTAATGAAAGGTAAAAACATTTTTTGGGGATTTTTTCTCATAATCTCGGCGGCTTTGATTGTTGCCAGCCAGCTTACGGACTTTGGAAGAATAGGTTTTGTCAGTATAATTGCCACCGTCTTCTTTTCCGCGCTTATTATCAACGGAATTTTCAGTATGGAGTTTTTCCAAATCTTCACACCCATGGCGTTTTTGTANNCCTGCCGATTCTGGTTTTAAGCGCCCTTATGGTCGCATTAGGCTGCACCTTGCTGTTCAGGCAATTAGGTAAAAAAAAACGGTTGACCTCGTCCCCGAACAGGGCGGATGAAAGTGTGGATTCCGATTATCCGATTATAAAGGTCAGCAAAGGCGCTTCCGG
>DCTF01000126.1 GCA_002329225.1 Ruminococcaceae bacterium UBA1447 | reverse complement strand
GTCAACTACTTTTTTTGCCCATACTACCCCCTTCTTTGCAACGGCCCCGGGCGTTGCGTGAAGGTAAGCCGGCTTTACTTTTTGCTGTCCCGTATTTTTCGATGTTTGTTTTCCGTTGCAAGAGATGTGATTTTGATATATAATGCGTTAGTATAATGGTATAGTGTTGTTTGGAGTTGAATAAATGCTAATATATTTGGACAACAGTGCCACTACTGCTCCCTGTCCCGAAGCAATGGAAGCCGTGACACACGCTCTTGAAGATACCTGGGGTAACCCCTCATCCCCCCACGCTGCAGGCATAAAAGCGGAAGCATTGCTGGAAAATTCCAGAAGGACAATTGCGGAAAAGCTCGGCTGCAGCAGCGATGAGATATACTTCACTTCCGGCGGTACTGAGGGTAATAATCTTCTTATAAGCGGAGCGGTAAAAGCCCGTCAACGTCAGGGGCGGCGCATTGTAGCCACGGCAGTGGAACACCCCAGCGTGGAGGCTCCTCTGCGGCAATTGGAAAATGACGGATTTGAGCTTGTTCTTTTACCGGCGGACAGCGAAGGAAAAATCTCTGAAAAAGATCTTTTTGAATCTGTTAATAAAGATACTATATTAATAAGTATAATGGCGGTAAACAACGAGGTCGGTTCCTTTCAACCCGTATCGGCTGCAAAAAAAGCGGTTGCCGCCGCCGGCGCTCCGGCATTAGTCCACTGTGATGCGGTTCAGGCTTTCGGCAAAATCCCTTTTAACCCTCATTCCGCCGGAGCGGACTTAATAACTCTGAGCGCTCATAAAATTCACGGGCCCAAGGGGGCGGGCGCCGTTTTTGTAAAAAGCGGAGTTCATATCACTCCCCTGACTTTCGGCGGAAATCAGGAAAAGGCTTTGCGTCCCGGGACTCAGCTTATGCCCGCAATTGCCGGTTTTGCGGCGGCGGCAAAAGCCCTGCCCGATACGGGAAAAGAACTTGTACGGATTTCAGGGCTGCGAGATTATTTTTTGAACGAACTTTTCCGCATGCCGAATATAGCGGTAAATTCCCCAAAAGACAGCCTTGCCTATATTGTCAATATATCGGTGCCGGGAGTTTTGGCTGCCCATATGGTCAACTTTCTTTCAGAACGGGGAATTTATATTTCAGGNNCGTTCCGGAGGAAAAAAGAGCCGCACACTGACCGCCATGGGCCTGAAAGATGAAATAATCAAATCGGCTTTGCGTATAAGTTTTTCCCGCTTCACCCGAAAAGAAGATATAGACCGATTGCTTCAGGGTTTGACCGACGGACAAAAAAGATTTTTACACTGACACGGAGTACACGGTTTTATGAAAGAAGTTATTTTAATAAAAAACGGCGAACTGTCTCTCAAAGGTCTTAATCGGCGCTCTTTTGAGGATATGCTCACCGCTAACTTGCGCCGGCGGCTGAGCCCTCTGAGTCCATTTAATTTTTACCGCTCTCAATCCACCATCACCGCCGAACCCCTTGATGAAAACGTCGATTTTGACGCCGTCGTACAACGGGTAGGCAAGGTTTTCGGCATTGCCGCCTTTTCCAGAGCGGCAGCGGTGAAAAAGGATTTTTCCGTAATTCTTGACTTTGCTCCCCGCTACCTTGAAAATTCTCTCAAAGAGGCCTCCACATTTAAAGTGGAAGCAAAACGCTCGGACAAAAAATTCCCGTATAACTCCCCGCAAATATGTGCAGCCCTGGGGGAACGCATTTTAAATGAATTCCCTCACCTTAAGGTGGATGTGCGTCAGCCCGAACTTACCGTCACGGTGGAAGTCCGTGACCGCTACGCCTTCATACACGAAAATCAGATTAAAGGCGCAGGAGGTCTGCCCGCAGGTTCTTCCGGCAAAGCGGCACTGCTCATTTCCGGCGGCATAGACAGCCCCGTTGCCGGGTGGATGATGGCTAAGAGAGGACTTAAACTCACGGGTATTCATTTTGCCTCCCCACCCTACACAAGCCCCAGAGCCGAACAAAAAGTTCACGCTTTGTTAGGCAAAGTGGCGGAATACAGCGGGAACATAACTTTATTCACCGTTCCCTTCACGGTAATTCAGGAGGAAATTCAAGATAACTGCCCCGAATCCCTTTTCACTATAATTATGCGCCGAATGATGATGAGAATATCCTCTGTAATAGCGGCGCAGGAAGACTGCGGCGCTCTGATTACCGGCGAGAGTGTGGGGCAGGTGGCAAGCCAGACTCTGCAAGCCCTCGCCTGCACGGATGATGCCGCATCCCTGCCTGTTTTTCGACCTCTAATCGGGATGGATAAAGACGATGTTGTATCCATTTCCCGCCAAATTGAAACCTTTGATATTTCCGTCCTGCCTTATGATGATTGCTGTACGGTTTTTACACCGAAGCATCCGCGCATCAAACCGAAGCTTGAATCCGTTATCCGGGCGGAAAGCGGCTTGGAAACCGACGCTCTTTTGGAAGAAGCGGTTAAAGGGGTAAAAGTCGATATCATCAAATAGACTCCTTTTCGAGAGGTAACTATATGCCCGTTTGTGAAATCCTTTCCGTAGGCACCGAACTGTTGTTAGGTGAAATACTCAATACCAATGCTCAATTTCTTTCAGTCGAATTGGCGGACTTGGGCATCTCCGTGCTGCGCCAAAGTACCGTGGGTGACAACCCCCGGCGCCTGGCTTCGGCTGTAAAAGAGGCCTTGGAGCGCAGCGATATTCTTATTACAACCGGCGGTTTGGGGCCCACGGCGGATGATATCACTAAAGAAGTCTGCTGTGAGACCTTAGGGGTAAAGCTTAAAACGGACGCCGAAATTCTCAAACAGCTTGAAGATTATTTTCTTAACCGGGGAACAAGTATGCCCGAAAGCAACAAAAAACAGGCTCTTGTTCCCGAGTCGGGCACAATTTTCCCGAACAAAAACGGTACAGCCCCGGGGTTCGCGCTGGAAAAAGACGGCAAATGCATTATAATGCTACCCGGTCCGCCGAGAGAAATCAGACCGATGTTCCTGGAATACGTCAAGCCCTTTCTTTCAAAACATTCGGACGGCATAATTATCACTCATACTGTCAGAACCTTCGGCATCGGCGAAAGCGCCATGGCGGAACTCGCCGGGAATTATCTTAGCGGAGACAATCCCACTGTAGCTCCCTACGCAAAAGACGGGGAAGCCATGCTCAGAATCGGCGCCCGGGGAAAAACAAGGGCGGAGGCCGAGGCTCTTTGTGCACCGGTTTTAAAAGAATTGCTTGAAGTGTTAGGCGATTTTGTTTACGGGGTTGACTCTCAAAGCCTTCAAGAGAGCGTAGTAAACCTCCTTATTCAAAAAAATCTCACCATCGCCATAGCGGAATCCTGTACCGGCGGCTATGTTGCTAAACGGATTACGGATATCCCCGGCGCCTCAAAGGTTTTTCAATGCGGTGTGGTTACTTATTCCGATGAAATGAAAAAAATAATTTTAGGCGTATCGTCTGAAGTGTTGGAAAAACACGGAGCCATAAGCGAGCAAACCGCTCTTGAGATGGCTCATGGAGTCCGCCTTTTGGGTAAAGCCGATATCGGGATAGGCATAACCGGAATTGCCGGTCCGGGCGGAGGAACCGCAGACAAGCCCGTGGGTTTAAGCTTTATTGCTCTGAGTGACTCTTCTTCCCGGATAGTGGAGAAGGTTGAGGTGCTGCGAAAATCAGACAGAGAATACAACCGTTTTTATACAGCCTCCAAAGCGCTTGACATGCTGCGCCGATATGCTCAAGAGTTTAACGAAAGCCGTAAATCGGAGAATAATAATGAACGAAGACACAACTGATAATTCTTTTATCCCGGAAGAAAACGCCGGAGAAATTTTATCCGCCGGCGAAGTAAAACCGGACAATACCGAAACCTCCTTTCGTATTCTTTATGAAGAATTCGATGATATCCTGCACCCTATGGATACCCCAACATATGCCGAGCAGGAAGCACCTCAACACGAAGCCCGTTCAGCCGAATCGGAGCCGGGCATCAGGGTCGTTTTTGANNAACCCTGAAGAAAACCCGCATCAGCCGATAATACCATCATCTAACCCTGATAATGATTTTGCGTTACGGGATAAAAGTTTTGATGATTCTTCAACAAGGTGGGACTTTTTAGGCACTCCCCTGCTGCTCTTCGCATTGTTTTTTTACGGGCTTCCGGTAATGGCGGGCAAATACCGCAAACAGTTAACCGCCGTCGTTTCCGTCCTTCTGAGCATAGTCATTCTTCTGGGCATCGCAGGTTTTTATTCAGGCTATCAAAACCTAAAAAAAGAAGAAGCGGACGAACCCCGCATTACGGAATCACCCGGCGCCCCGGCTACTGCAGCCCCGCTGTTTCCTCTTGAGCTGGAAAGTTTAAAAACGCCTGCCCGAAGCACCCCTCCACCTCCCGGAGTGCTGGAATCTTTCGGCACGGTTCTCGCCCTAAACCCGGATGTGGTGGGCTGGCTAAAAATCCCCGGCACCTCCATAGATACCGTTGTAACTCAGGACAAAAACAACACTTATTATCTGAGAAACGACTTTTACGGCAAGCGTACCCGGTATGGCAACTTATTCCTTGATTACCGAAACGACCCGAAAGACTTAAGCCAAAATACAATTTTGCATGGACACACCACCATGTCAAAACTCCAGGTTTTTAACGACCTGTATAAATACATGGACGCCGACTTTTACCGGGAGCACCCGATTATTGAATATTCCACCCTTTACAAAAAATATGAGTGGAAGGTGTTTTCCGTTTATATTACCAGCGTACAACCTAAAGATGATAACGGCTATTCTTTCTACTACATACATCCCAAAATCAACAAGTCAAAATTCCCCGGCTATATGACTCAGATTATTCAGCGTTCCCGTTTTTACTCGGAAATAGGCGTGGGACCCGAAGATAAAATTCTGACTCTTTCCACCTGTGTCTATGTCAATAATTTTGCGGGCAGACAGGTCGATTCCCGCCTTGTTGTAGCAGCGAGGCTTTTAAGGGAGGGTGAGAGCAAAACAACAGACCCCTCGGTAATAATTGACAATCCCGGTTATCGCCGGCCCCAGGTATGGTATAATTATTACGGTAAAAGGAACCCGTATGCCGGTTCTGAAAAATGGAATCAATAAATTATAAACATAATATATCATTTAACCGCGGAGGAAAACTTTGGCTACTAAAGATAACAAAACATCAAAAAAAAATAGCAATAGCAATGCCGATAAACAGCGGAACAGCGGACCTGTTGAAGCTCCGGAGCTTTTGTCACCGGAGGAAAGCGGCAACGCCGAGAAAGCCCTGAGCCTTGAAGAAGCAATGGCCTCCTTCAGAGTCATCTATGAAGACACGGGCGACAGCCGTTACGGAAGAAAGGATACTGCGCCTGAGGAAGAAGTTCAAAACCTACGGGAACAGCAATGCGAAAAGGGCAAGCCGAACAACACTAAGCCCGGTGCCGATTTCCTTTCATCGCTACGCATTATATACGAGCATCCGGAGGATCAGGATGAGGTGCAATCGACAGTGACAACGGAGGAACAACCGGCTTATTCATCGGATGTACAGACGGCAGACCAAACGGAAGAACAGCCGATTCCTTCGCAAAACATAAAGAAAGCGGACTCCGCTCAAACCCCAATCTCCCCCATACCGGATGAAGATGAGGAATTTCATACAAGGTTCGCCGTATATGAAAAGGCTCTTGATAACCTGCTAATAGATAACGATGATATTGAAGTTGAGGTTGTTGAAGACAATAAGGCTTTAAATAACGATTTTGCGGAGATGTTCAGATCTCCGGAAGAAAACAAGGCACGGAAGAGTGCATGGCAAAAGTTTTCCGCCAATACCATCCCCCGTAAAGGCGATAGCCTTGCCGAAGTTTTACGTAAGACGATATTGATAATTGCCCTTATTACAATGTTTGTTTGTGCCGTCATTTTAGCGAACATCTATGTAATTTCGCCTTATCTTAGTAAAAGGGACAGTCAAAAAAACATTGATGTGAAAATAAACAGCAACAATTTTTCCGACTGGGCAAAAGTCGAAAACGAGTATCCGGGAGTTATATTCCCTTTGGGCATGCAACCAAAATACGCCGGATTATATGTTCAAAATAATGATTTTGTCGGTTGGGTGGAAATTAACTCTCTCGGGCTGAGCCAACCGGTTGTAAAGGGTAAAACCAACCAGGAGTACCTGAGAAAAACATTTAGCGGCTCAAAATCCAAATATGGCTGCTGTTTTTTAGACAGTGCAAATAATTTCAAACTGCTTGACCGCAATACGGTAATTTACGGGCATAATATGAAATATGATGATTTGATGTTCGGGGTATTGGAAAGCTACAGAACAGTTGACGGTTATAAATCCGCCCCCGTTATCACTTTTAACACGCTCTACAAGGATATGAAGTGGAAGATTTATGCGGTAATTGTAACCAACGGGGATGCGAGCACGGATAACGGTTATTTGTTCAACTACATTTTTCGCAACCTCAGCAACGACAAAGTTTTCATGTCCTTTATCCGCGAGTTGGATCAACGCAAGCTCTATACTACGGGAGTTGATATACAGCCGGGCGATAAAATCTTGACCCTGTCCACCTGTTCCTATGATTTTAAAAATGCAAGGCTTGCGGTAATTGCCCGTTTAATACGGGAAGGTGAGAGCGAGGATGTTGATTTTTCAAAAACAGTCATTAATCCCAACCCGCGCTATCCCCAAGCATGGTATAATGATAGAGGAAAGACAAATCCGTACAAAGACAGTTTCAAATGGGTTCCCGGTTGATTGCACCTTTCAAACCAATTTATGTCACATTTAATTTAATGCAAAGGAGGTTAGAAATATGAGTGTCAAGTTGAGCCTTATAGCCCTGATAAAAGAACCTTCAGTTTTTTCAAGCTATGCTCAGGAATCTATATTCAACGCA
Organism: Ruminococcaceae bacterium UBA1447; assembly: GCA_002329225.1. GTDB lineage: Bacteria > Bacillota > Clostridia > Oscillospirales > Acutalibacteraceae > UBA1447. The sequence goes on along the minus strand of DCTF01000126.1, from coordinate 3,950 downwards.
ATTTCAGCATCTTTTCCCGATGCTCAACCATTTAAAGTGTATCAAGACCACAAAAAAATGATTGGCGAACTTGCTAAGGCTTTTTCAGACAGCGAGGTTGTTGTCCTGTGCGCAGACAATGCAAGATTTTTATTTTTGAAAAGAATTTTGTTCAAGGTTCTCGCTTTGTCTGTGGAAAAATCTCAGCCGATTGCTGACCTCATAGAAAACCTCGGGGAAGATAAACCTGACAAAACCGCTGACAGCCATTCCCTTGTGCCCGTTGATTCAACAGTTTTTCTTTCAGACGACGGACTGTATTCGGGATTTGCTCTCCAATCCGGTAAGCAACACCTTATTGTACTTCCCTTGGATTTAAGCCGGATTGACACCGTATTAAACAACGGTTTAAACGAATATATCACACTGAACATCCTCAAACATGGAGCCACTGTCACCTTGTTTGCCCATGATACCCCGGCGGCTAAGAGCTCCGTTTTCCCCGTAGAAACAAAAGCCGCTATGGCAAATAACAAGTCGGCAGCCTTCCTGATAAAAACGTTTTCCAAACTCCCGGGATTGGAGGAATCCTTAAGTTTTGTTGATTGTGATGAAGAAAGAAAAGGAGAAAGCCATAAAGAGCACACTGCTCTCCTTGCTCGCCGGGCAATGGAGAAAAGCGGGGCAACCGTAGGTCTGGCAGTATCAAATGTGCTGTCTTCTTCAAAGGTCGAAGGAAGTTTGTTTTTATTCGTCGCTTTAGCTGACAAGAATCGCGCCCGGGTAGCCAAACTCTACGCAAATTCGGAAGAAACACCTGCCGAACTCCTAATAGCAGGAGGCGAAAAACTTCTCTCCATGCTCCGTGAATATAACGATGATGACGGTTTTAACAACCTTTCCGCTTCGGGGGAATGGAATGAAATCTCTGAAAAAGAAGTGAGAAACAGAAAAGGCTTGGCTTTAAGGCTTATAATTATTGGTGTTTTGGCAATTATAATATGTCTGCTTATGATTTTTTTCGGCGGTCGTGCTGTAGGCGCTGTCAAAGATCTTTATGCAAGATTCGTACAGCCGGATGCAGTCCTTGCTCAAACCGTACAGTCCGCTGAAACCCGACCGGATATCGGCGGCAATCAAATTCCGGAAGACGAATTGCAAAGCCTTTTTGCCGAATTTGACACCCTTACCGAGACCAATACGGATATTTCGGGAACCTCTGTTGCGGAAGTTTCCTCAACAACCGCCGACACAACTGTCACGACAACCAAAACTCAAACTACACCAAAGCTGACAACAACGGTTCCCGTCACTACAAAACCTACAACTACAACCAAACCTACAACCACAACTACAACTAAACCTACAACTACAAAGGCGCCCACAACTACAACCCGGCCTGCAACATCGGCAGTCGTGACCGATACAAGCCTCCCTTCCCAAACAAAGGGTACTTTTTTGTTCACCGTTAAAGGCTACGGCCACGGGGTAGGCATGAGCCAAAGAGGGGCAAGAGCATATGCCGGACAGGGCAAGGATTACAAGTGGATTCTTCTTCACTACTATCAACCAGGGGTTGCTTTAGAAAAAGACAGTTCTCCGCCCCAAAAAGTTGCTTACCGGAATACATCTTATTCGCTGGTTGAGTATGTTTCCCGAACCGTTGCCCAGGAAATAGGGCCAAGTTCGCATTTGGAAGCCCTTAAAGCTCAGGCAGTGGCGGTTTATACCTTTGCCAAGAAAAACAGTTTTAACATGACGGCAAACCATCACGCCTTTTCTTACAGCTTCAAAATGGACGAAAACTCCAATGTGGTAAAAGCGGTTCAGGCAACTCTGGGCGAATATCTTTCATACAACGGAAGCCCGATAACCGCCTTTTACTTCTCCTCCTGTGCCGGAAAAACCGTATCCTCCGCCTCCGTTTGGGGAGGGAGTTTACCATACTTACAGGGCGGGATATCAAGCCCTGAATCCTTTGAAACAACAATCAAATCCTTGACTGTTGAGGAGTTCAGAGCTTTCGTTAATGATTACAATAGAAACTATCCGGATAAAGCCATAACCCTGCAGGAAGATCCCGCTCAATGGATTAAAATAATAAAGACCGACAGCGCCGGCTATGTGGAAACCGTAAGAGTCGGCGACAGAGAAATGCGCGGCTACCACTTCCGGCATGATTTGCTAAAGTTAAGTATAAAATCTCATTGCTTTACATTCACCTATACCCCTTAAAACATCACGGCAATAAATATACCCGGCCGAAAAAATTTTCGACCGGGCTCTTTTTTGCGCTGAATTATTCGAATTTTACAACAATGTTGTGTTTATCGGACTCAAAAATTGCTTCCATAAGTTTTGTGGAACGCCTCACCTGTTCGTGAGTTATAAGCGGTTTTTCTTCCCCTTTGATGGCGGCGACAATATTTTCGTAATATGCTCCCCAGTCCGAATGCACTTTGGGCAGTTTATACTTCTTAATGGTGTCGTCCGTACGGGGCGCCATGGTTTTTGTCAGCCCTACACCCGCCAAAACGGGAACAGCATCCCGGTTTTCCCAATCGGAAACTTTTATAATTTTTCCGCTAAGGTCCCAATCCTCAATCATCGCCGTGCCGTTCTCTCCTAAAATGTACCAACGTGGCAGTTTAACAAAGTTGCTGGTTGTCACCTCCACATAGGCGGTGGTACCGTCATCAAAACTGAGCATGGTTTTAAAGCCGTCATCCACCTCGTCGCTGGTCACAAAGGTCAACTGAGCATAAACGGATATAAGTTTTTGATCTTTTTTTAGCATAAGCATCTGATCCAACAGATGAACACCCCAATCCAAGACCATACCGCCGCCCTGTGCCTTTCTGTTGCGCCAGTCGCCGGGCACGCCTCTGTCCCCTTGAACTCTTGATTCAATGTTGTAAACCCTGCCCAACATATTCTCTTCAATTATCTTTTTAGCACAGAGGTAGTCGTCATCCCAACGCCTGTTTTGGTGAACGGTAAAGATTTTGCCCGCTTTAACGGAGGCGGCAATCATCTCTTCCAGCTCGCCGCTGTTCATTGCTACGGGTTTTTCGCAAATAACATTTTTACCGGCTTCCAATGCGGCTATTGCTATTTCTTTATGAACATCATTAGGCGTGGCTATAACTACTAACTCTATCCGTTCGTCTGACAACAGTTCTTCCTGCGAGTTAAATGCGCGGATGTTTTTTTCTTCCGCCGCCTTACGCCTGCTCTCTAAAATATCGTAAATACCTATTAAAGAAAGCCCCTTGATTTTTTTAATTTTTTCAGTATGCCAGCCGCCCATACCGCCGTAGCCGATAACAGCCGCACCGATACTCTTTTTAGAATTCACTTTATCACTCCTGTTATTAGTTAGTCTTTTGGCAACTACACCCACCAAGCAGCGCCTACATCTTCAGTGATAAGCACCTCTTTAAGCAGAGAAACAGCCTTGCTCAATCCCTCGTTCTGGCTCATAAGCGAGTCTTCATGTTCAATGCTTATAGCATAATCATAGCCCACCAGACGCAGATTGGAAATAACATCTTTCCAGTAAGCGGCATCGCCGCCGTAACCCACTGAACGGAAGATCCATGAGCGGTTAATCTCATCCATATAACTCTTGGTATCCAGCACGCCGTTTACCGCAGTGTTATACTTGTCGATTTTGGTGTCTTTTGCATGGACATGGAAAATAGCGGGGCCAAGCGCCCTGATTACAGCTACAGGATCCATACCCTGCCAAACAAGGTGGCTCGGGTCAAAATTAGCGCCGATTTCATCACCAACAGCTTCTCTCAAGCGCAGAAGGGTTTCGGTGTTATAGACGCTAAAACCGGGATGCATTTCCAGACCGATTTTATCCACACCGTGTTCTCTGGCAAACTTAACCAAATCTTTCCAATAAGGTATGAGAACCTCATTCCCCTGCCACTCCAGAATATCTAAAAAATCATTGGGCCAGG
>DCTF01000018.1:3000-8913 GCA_002329225.1 Ruminococcaceae bacterium UBA1447 | reverse complement strand
CCGCTTTAACTGAATTAAGATCAAATACATCAATAACACCGTCGGCATTTACATCAGCTGCCAAACCGGCGGCAAAGCCTAAGCCGGAGGCATCTTCGCAGAAAGTCACAATGTTCTTCAGTATTGCAATGTCATCAGCGTTCACCAAGCCGTCCGAGTTTACATCGCCAAAGATTACAATTACAAGTGTTTCAACGGTTTCTCCCGTAACCCGGTCAACCAAATCAACTGTGGTTCCGGTTCCGAAACTGCTGCCAACAAAGGTGTAGCGCAGTTCGCCGTCTCCGCCGACCGTGACAAAATTCTGTTCAAAATCTGCGGTAGAAAGCCCTTCCCCCAAACCGTAGATAACACCCTTGTCTCTATCTATAACGGTCGAGGTGTCGGCTTCGGGGTTAAGTGTTACAGGCCTCCTTGCCCATACCGCATAAAGTGTAGTATTGGCGGCAGGAATGGCGTAATTGTCAAGAGGCTCTGTCGCATCGGCTGATTCAGCCCAACCGAGGAATATGAAGTGCGGTCTGCTTATATCTGATTGTGCCGGCAAGACGACAGGTGTTCCCTGCTGCCCTGATTGGTCTGCAGGTACAGTGCCGGTTCCGCCATTCAAATCGAAAGATACTTTGATATCCGGAACGGGCACGTAAATAGCGTACAGGCTGCTTGCGGCTGTTGCCGGAGCCTTGTACTCCCAAAATCCGGAGTCAGCTTCGGGGTCGGTGTTCCAGCCCGCAAAGGTATAGCCTTTTTTTGTGTAATCATTGTAATCGGAGAGGTCAACCGTGGTATCTACAAAAGTGTCGATTTCAACGCCGTCGGCCCCGGTTCCCGTATTGGCAAATAAGGTGATTTTGTGCTCATTGGCGGTCCAAACGGCCCAGAGGGTTGCCCCTTCGGTAAGCATGGTGTAATCGGCCATATCTGCATAAACCGGCTCACCGTCGGCGGTAGTTGCCCAGCCTGCGAAACTGTAACCTGACTTGGAGTAGGCATTGGCTGTCAATGCTTTAGTAGCACCGATCTCAAAGCTCTGGGCCGCCATAGAACCGCCGGTGGCGGTGTTCCCTTCAAAAACAAGGTCAAAGGAGCCTCCAAGCCACTGTGCGGTGAAAGTCATGTCGGAATCGGGGATGGTGGGGGGAATGGAGGGAGTCCAACCGCCGAATGTATAGCCGGCCTTAACGGGATTGGCGGGCGGGGTTAAAGCAGCGCCGAATTTACCGTTAATGGGTGATATTGCAGTACCGCCGTCCGAGTCACAGGTCATGGTGAAACGGCCTCTCTTGTAGTAAACAGACAGTACAAGACTTCCGTTACCTAAAATGGTGCCGGAGGCAAGATATGAGGGGTGCTCCGTGTTGGGGACGAAGCCGGGGTATTCAAGGATTTCCGCTTCCGCCACTGTATCGGTGGTACCTAAAAAATTGTTGGTTTTGTTCCAGTTATAATTGCCGTTTAAGTCCTCAAGGTAGTATTCAACCTTATAAAGAGTATTATCATTTGCATCCCAAACAGCATATAAGTTAACTGAGGCACCGTTTACGGTGGTTAAGTTTGTTACACTTTGCCCGGGGACAAATTCAGCAGTTTCGGAATCAGGCAAGACAGACCAACCGAGGAATGTGTAGCCGACTCGAACCGGCTNNACCGGCTCGGCTAAAGGAATGTTAAAAGGAACATCATAGGTAGCAAAGCCGGGACCGGGGGCCGACGAACCGCCGTTTGCCTTGTACAAAACGGAGTATACAATCGGGTTCCATTTTGCGTAAAGTACTGCTCCTTCGGTATTCATCGTGAAAGAAGCACCGTTATTATATGCTTTCGTACCCGTCGGAGTTTGTGCCCACCCGGTGAAAGTATAGCCCGGTCTGGTAAAGTTGTTGAGTGTAAGGTTAGCGGTTTGGCCAAAGGCAAGAAGCTGTGCATCCATTGTTCCGGTTACATCCGGTGCGTTGGCGTTAAAGGTGATGGCATAAGTGCCTGTTTCCCAAGAAGCGTAGAGAGTAATATTATTCGGAACATTTAAGGTTAACGGCTCTCTGTCACTGTAGGCTATAATGCCGTTGTCCGCATCCTGCTTACTTAAAGCCCAGCCGCGAAATGCTTTTCCTAAAAGGGAAAACTCGTTTTGGGCAAGTGTAACGGTGCTTGAATAGGCGATTGATTGCGATGCCATGGAGCCGGAGGCTCCGTTGGCATTAAAGAATATCTGATAAACTGAGGGTGTCCAAAGGGCATAAAGAGTTATAGAACCGTTGGGCTGAGCAACAAGGTTTGAAACAATCTGCTGGTTTGCATAAGCGGGTGAACTGTCGTCAGGTGTCAAACCCCAACCGGCGAATGTATATCCGCTTCTCACGAAACCGTTATTGTTGAGAGCTTTTGGAGTATCATAAACATGGTCTGACATTGCCGTTACCCCGCCGGTGGCGCCGTTTCCGTTGTAATTGACTTTGTAGTTGTTGGGCGTCCATTTGGCATAGAATGTTATGTCATCTCCGCCTACTTCCCAAAATCCCATATCTTCAACCACTACAGCACCTGACGGTGTGGTGGCCCACCCGGCGAAAGTGTAACCGAGCAGCTCGAATTGGTTTGCATCTAAAAATGCCGTATCGCCGGCCTGCACAGTAAGAGCGGACATCTCGCCGATGCCGCCGTTGGCATTGTAAGTTATAGTTATTTCTTTAAGTTCCAAACCGTCTATAGCCTCTTTTAACTTCATTGCACAGTAGTCTACATAGGGCTGATAGATGACGTTGTAACCGGTGTCCCGGCATGCCGTTGCGGCATTATACGCTTCTTCCATAGCTGAGCGGCTGCTGTCCGTGTAATAATTATACTTTCCGTCTTCCCAGAAATATAACATTTCACTAATCTCAGTGTCCTGATTNNCCGTTAATCAACGTGCTCAGGGGTAAAACCTGGGAGCCGTAAAAAGTATTGCCCAAACCGGTAGTTATAAACTGAGAACTGTTGTTGTTAAGATTGACGGGAGCCAGAACAAGGCTGCTCACATAACCGTTTAAAGAAATCAGTGTGTTGTCGATATCCGTTTGGGTGGTGCTTGGTTTTTGCATCGTTTTCCAGGCCTGTTCATAAGCGTTGCTGAAAGTTGACCAACCGGCCGAGTAATACCAGGCTTGCGGATTTTTTCCTTTATTGCTGTTGGTAATTCCGCCGTTTTCCGGGTCAAGGCCGTTTACCGTCATTATCGTGGTAACATTCGTTGTACCGCCAACCGTTTTGACATTTGTTCCGATAACGTTATTAAGTTTCGCACGTAATGCCAACTTTGTCACATTGATTATATCGATTGTTATTGCATGGTAATACTGCATCCAGTTTGGGCTGATTCCCGGTGTAGGCAGGTCGCCTCGGGCGGTCCATTGTGTAACCAATGTGTAGGTACCGCCGGCGCCGCTTCCGTATAGTGTGGAACCGGTTTCCATGCCCTTATATAGGAACCCGCCGCCGAGGGATTGAGTTCCGTCAACCGGTCCGCTCGGGTTAAGGGCTGCCAACGCTCCCGGGTGGCTCTCACCAAGAACATTACCGGTTGCGCCCGTATATTCCACATCACCGCTGCGCACATGAATGGTTTCGTATGTCAAATCCCTGTCGGAACTTGTGGAGCGTGCGTCGCCGTGGATAAAATAATGCATTCTGAGGTTATTGGATTCCAGGGTTTGAACGCTTGAATCCAAATAAACAAGTGCATGAGCGCGCCTGCCGTCGCCGCTTGCAAAAGTTCCCTGCCCGTCCGCTATATACTTATCACCCAAGCCCGAGTGCGGCGGGTCGGCAATGAGCATGGTCTTTTTTGGGATAGTTGTATCACCGTCATGCACACGGGAGTTGTTGCTGAAATCAAAGTAGCCGGCGCTGTATTCGGCACCGCTGTTTGCCGCAATTTGTAGAGAGGCGCCGTAAACGCCGCGGCCCAAAAGCCGTCCCACATACTGGACATCGGCAGCGTTTTTTACATTGGAATAAGCGGAAGCAAATGCCCATATTCCCGCAGGGAAAATAACACTTTCCACATATGAATGGGCGACGGTGGTGTAAGTGTCGGTCACCGGAACACCTGTATAAGGGTTATTCCAAGTGTAGTTGTAAGTANNCCCGAATTTCCCAAGTGGCGGAAGTTGTGTTGCTCAAAGAACCGGAAATTCGGGTTGCCACAGCCGTAGCTCCGGTTATCGAAACGTTGGTAATATTAACCGGAGCGGAAGAGGTAAATGCAATAAACGGCCAAGCAGGTGTCTCTCCGTCATAAGCCTGCAAGGCGTATTCTCCGTCAATGAGCGGGACGCCGGAAGGTGTTGCCTGCTTAATGGTTGTGCCGCTGCCCATAGAGTTATCCGCAGCACCCACTCTTATGACATCCGTAAGATCAAGCGTAATGTTGGGGGCAGGTCTGCGGAACAAGCTTTTGTCAAAAGGAAGAATTCCCTGTGCCAAAGCGGTTTGAACCGGGAAGGCAATTCCAACCATGGTGAAAACCATCGCAAAGGTTAAGAGCAGACTGGTAATTTTCTTAAAAATTCTCATAAAATGACCTCCACGTATTTGAATTTGCGCACAGTTTCTCTTATACATTCTTATACGAATTTATTCTACATGAAAACAACTATCATGTCAACCTAATAAAAAATGTAAACAATGAAGAACTTTTAGGTGCAAAATCGTCAGATTTGCTTTGATCAAATACTTGAATAATATAGGATTGGTGCTATAATTGGGTCAATTCGCAATTGGGAAGGAGTACCTGATGAACCGTAAAACTTTTTATATCACCACTCCAATTTACTACCCCTCCGGTAAGCTGCATATCGGCCACAGCTATACAACTGTCGCCGCCGATACTGTCGCCAGATATAAGAGGCTGAAAGGCTTTGATGTGATGTTTTTGACCGGAACCGATGAGCACGGTCAAAAAATCGAAGATAAGGCGAAGGAAGCCGGTGTAAGCCCCAAGGCTTATGTGGATAAAATTGTGTCCGGAATCTTGGACTTATGGAAGCTGATGAATATAAGCAATGACAGGTTTATCAGAACCACCGACAAAGAGCATGTTGCCGCCGTTCAAAAGGTTTTTAAGCGCCTTTACGATAACGGCGATATCTATATGGGCACATATGAAGGCTTGTACTGCAAGCCTTGTGAGGCTTTTTGGACGGAAACTCAAGCACATGAAGGCAAATGCCCGGATTGCGGCGGCGAGGTACACTATGCCAAAGAAGAGGCCTATTTTTTCCGTTTGTCCAAATATGCGGATAAGCTTCTAAAACACTATGAGGAACATCCCGACTTTATAGAACCCAGAAGCCGCCTTAACGAGATGGTTAATAACTTCATTAAACCCGGTCTTGAAGATCTTTGTGTCTCGCGCACATCTTTCAAGTGGGGTGTCCCCGTGGATTTCGACCCCGGCCACGTTGTGTATGTTTGGGTCGATGCTTTATCCAATTATATAGCTGCTCTCGGGTACGCTTCCGAAGATGACGGCGATTATAAAAAGTTTTGGCCTGCCGATGTTCATCTTGTAGGTAAAGAGATAGTACGTTTTCACACTATTATCTGGCCCGCCATGCTGATGTCTCTGGGCGAGCCGCTCCCGAAGAAAGTCTACGGCCACGGCNNAATGAGCAAATCAAAGGGTAATGTAGTGGATCCGGTAGTCCTTTGCGGGCGTTACGGTGTGGATGCCATTCGTTATTTTCTCTTAAGAGAAGTTCCTTTCGGCTCAGACGGTGTTTTCAGTAATGAAGCTTTGATTAACAGAATAAATTCCGATTTGGCTAATGACTTGGGCAATCTTGTTTCCCGCACGGTCGCAATGGCGAAAAAGTATTTCCCCGACGGAATACAAGCCGAGCGTGAAAAGGGCGACTTTGATGATGACCTAAT
>DCTF01000018.1:0-2992 GCA_002329225.1 Ruminococcaceae bacterium UBA1447 | reverse complement strand
GCACCCTGGCAGTTGGCAAAGGATGAAGCCAAGCGGGCAAGGTTGGCGGCGGTTTTGTATAATCTTTGCGAGAGTATAAGAATTATTTCAATATTATTGGAACCTTTTATGCCTTCAACCACTACTAAAATAAGGGAGCAAATCGGTTTTGAGCCGAGTGTTGCGGGTTGGGAAGACTCCGGCAAATGGGGCTTGTTGCCTGATAAAATTAAAACATGTAAAGGTCCGGTAATTTTTCCGAGGATTGACTCCGTTAAGGAGTTGGAGGAATTGGAAGCGCAAAACATGGCNNTACGGAACAGATCGATATTGAAAGTTTTGCCGCTGTTGATTTAAGGGCAGCAAAGGTTATAACCTGTGAGCCTGTCCCCAAGTCTAAAAAACTTTTGAAACTGACCCTTGATGACGGTAGCGGCGCTGAGCGCACGGTAGTTTCCGGCATAGCAAAATGGTACAAACCTGAAGATTTGATAAACCGCGGTGTTGTACTGGTATCAAACCTGAAACCCGCAGTGTTATTCGGAGTTGAAAGCCGGGGTATGATTTTGGCGGCGGACAGCGGCGAAGATGATGTGAAGGTAATTTTTGCCGATGACTTACCGCCGGGTTCTAAAATCAGGTAGAGAAAATGTGCAGCCTTTTTGACAGTCACGCTCATTATGATGATGATGCCTTTGACCGGGATAGGGACGAAGTGATTTCCGCCTTGCCCGGTGCTGGTATTAGCGGTGTCATAAATTGCGGAACCGATTATAATAGTTCCCGTCTCAGTCTTGCCTTGAGTGAAAAGTACAGCTTCGTTTTTGCCGCTTGCGGAATTCATCCCCACAACGCTGCGGATGTAGAGCCGGAATCTATAAAAGAGGGGCTTGCCCCTCTTTTGTCTGCGGAAAAATGTGTTGCTTTGGGTGAAATCGGTTTGGATTATCACTACGATTTTCCCCCCCGGAAAGTTCAGCTTGATGTTTTTGAAGAACAGCTGAAAATCGCTTCCCGGTATAACCTGCCCGTGATTATTCATAACCGTGAAGCTCATGCCGATACCCTCAGACTGTTACAAGAGTATAGGCCCAAGGGGGTTCTTCACTGTTTTTCAGGCAGTGCGGAAATGGCGGCCGAAGCGGTAAAGTTGGGCATGTATATCGGCTTGGGCGGCGCAGTCACATTTAAAAATGCAAGAAAGCCCCTCGAAGCGGCAAAGTCTGTACCGCTTGAGAGGCTTTTAATTGAAACGGACTGCCCCTATATGGCTCCGGTTCCGCTCAGGGGTAAAAGGTGCGACTCAACAATGTTAAAGTTTACCGCTCAAAGAATTGCGCAAGAAAGAAACATAACTTATGAGAGCCTGTGTGAGGCTACCGACCGAAATGCCCGAAAACTGTTCGGCCTCTAATCTTAAATTTATCGGGTGACTCTATAAACCGAAAGTGCCGGGGATTACGTAGGCTACAACAGACATAATCAGTCCGGCAATTAATACGCCGAGAGCAACCAACGGAAAAGATTTCTTCACGGGCATTTCCAACAGGGCGGCAATCAATGCTCCTGTCCAGCCGCCGGTGCCCGGCAGAGGGATAGCTACAAACATAATCAGCCCGAAATTTCGCCATCTTTTAACCTTTTCGCTTTTGCTTAAAGAGCGCTCTTCAAGCTTCTTGATTAATTTCGAGAAGCCTTTTTTATTGCGCAAGAAGTTGAAGATGTTTTTGATAAAAATAAGGATAAACGGAATGGGGAGAATGTTGCCTAGGTAACAAATGGCAAACGCCGGAACAAGATTTACCCCTAAGAGTTTTGCCGCAATAAGTCCTCCCCGTAATTCCAACACGGGCAGAAGTGAAACGATGAAAACAATTAATTCGTTCGGAATTTTATCCCGTAAAAGCTGTATAAGATCATTTGCTAAAGTTTGTGTCATACATTGCCTCCGGTTAAGTTATTGTTTGTTAAAAAATCGTATGCTTTCTTCAGTATCTTTCTGTCGTTTTCAAAACGCAACCTTGACTTTGCCTTTTCATACTTAAGCCAGGCGTAATCACTGATTTCCGATTTTTGAATTGTCGGTGTGGCTTGCGATGTTTTAGCCAGGAACAAATTAACCTGTTTTTCAACGCCATTTGTTAAGACATATGTGGAAACCGCTTCAAAGTCCGGCAGAAGTTCAACATCCAACCCGGTCTCTTCCGACACTTCTCTGCAAGCCGTTTGCTTCGGTGTTTCTCCGTCTTCTATATGTCCTTTCGGGAAACCCCAACAGGCTGAATGCCTGTTTTTTATTAGTAAAAACCTTATTACACCTTTTTTCTCTTTGAATATTACCGCCCCGTAAGACTGTTCAAAAAGGCATTCCAGAAAGTAACTTCCCTGCGGTTCAATCGAAGCCAAAGCTTCACGGATTTGAACATCTACAAAACGCCTATTATGGGGAGCAACAATCAAAATGTTCTCATTTTGACCATGCCGTTTTAAAAGCCCGATTACCCGCCCTTCAAAACTGCCAATCGGTTGAGAAAATCCCAAAATGTATGCTTCTTTCAAAGGCGCACTATTAGTTTTTGTATCTTCCCAAACGCCGTAATTGATAAGTTTATATTCGTTGCCGTCAATCCGGCTTGCCGAGTCGGCTGATTTGGTGACATTAATTTGAACCGTTTCACCGAGCATGCTGTAATTACCCCCAAAATTGAAAGCAACCGAAACTGTTTAAACGCTGTTTCAATTTCAAAAATTATAATTGAAAAGTACAGGTATTGCAAGGTGATACGAAAAATTCAAACGGATGCGATTTTACGATTTGGATAACAGCCTAAAAAAATGCTTGACAACTCTATGGATTAGGTGCTATTCTTTAGTAGGAGATTTGTGACCAAAAGGGAAAATGTTTTTTAGACTTTGGAGGAATAATATAATGAAAAAGATGAAAAGGGTTTTGGCTATCCTGTTAGCCGTAATTCTTGTGGCTACGAGTGCCGGTTTGAGCCTGACGACAAAA
>DCTF01000109.1:232-7782 GCA_002329225.1 Ruminococcaceae bacterium UBA1447 | reverse complement strand
GCGGTATCAAAGGTGATTGTGCTTTGTGCCATCGGTTCGGTAGCAAGCAGGTAATCGGAATTTTGTGAAAAATCATAATCAAAGTAGTAGTTATTTGATCCGGAACTTGATAACTGGCCTTCCAAGACTTTAGGAATATAACCCTGAGCACTGGGTCGAGACGGGTCACGGAACCAGGTTTCATGTGTCCAGATGCGGGCATTGGTGCCATACACAATGTTCTTAGTTGCTTGAAGGCCGAACTGGAAGAGCCAGGTTCCGTCAAGCACGTTGGGGTAACCGCCATTGGCGGAATTGGTATTGGCCTGGAAGTTAACCTTAACGGCGGTGTAATTTGCCATCTGATCTGCAGGAACTATGCCGGCAGGCCATGCTCTTGTGGGAATCTGTGAAGAGGCATAACTTACACATGTTTGATTGTAATAATAGTTCGCAGAATTCACAAGGAAAGAATTCCTATCGGAAGGGGTGCCGACGAACGCAAAGGCTGTGCTGTCAAACATCAACGGGTAGCATGACGGACCAACCAAGTAGTTTGACCTGGGAAGAACGCGAACTGTCAGAATCTCGCCTTGATCGATAGTTTCGCCCTGAGCAAGGGGGGTGAATACTCCGTCAGCATACCAACCCACTTGCAACTCAACTGTAGCATAAATAGCCTCAGGCGAGCCGGGATCAGGTTCCGCAAGAGCAGTCAAAGGCACGAAGTTAAGAAGCAGAGCCAAGGAAAGGAGAATGCCGAGAATTTTTTTTGTTTTTTTCATTAAATAAGCCTCCTTATTATTTATATATCTGTAAACGTACACTGTACGATAAAGCACAGGGTTGTACCTTTACGGCACAAGTCAGGCCGTCAAACCGGTGACCTGATTTATATCGACAAGGTAGTTCTCATAGTCAACAATAATCGCAGAGTCCATAGAATCAACTACTCCGTCACCGTTGACGTCACCGGCACGTAAGAGAGCGGCATCCTGAACGGGATCCCAGTCTAAAAGAAAGTTTTCGTAGTCTGCCATATTTGCAGAATCCATAGAGTCAATCAAGCTGTCGCCGGTAACATCGCCGAAAATAACAACACGATAAACTTCCAGAACTTCGTTGTTATACTTTACATAGACAACGGATCCGGTGCCGCAAACAACGCCGCCGGATTTGACAACTTCAAGCNNCTACGGGCTGAACATGGTCGTCAAGATCTAACAAGCCGATATCAAGGCCGTAAATAAAGAAATTTGTACGGTCAATGACGGTTGCGGAGCCCGGATAAGGAGCTATTCCCGGAGGAACCCCCAACGTATTAAAGCTTGCGGGATAGAAATGAAATGCCAAGCTTTCCGGGTTCATCACATACACGGTATTGCCGTCTGCCGGATTATTCATAGCCTGATAATAAAACAGGTTGGATTCGGAAGGTATAAGCACGGTACCGGTACCGGCCGCTGTGGGGGCGACTTTAAGCCGAAAGCTTATACAGACACCGCCGTCCGGCTGGTTTAAGCAGCCGAGCATACCGCCGTTGACAGTTCCGGTCCATTGTACCAGAACAACGCCGTAATCTTCCGATGAATATCCGGCGGGGAAAAACGCCGGATTCTGGCTAAGATTAGCCGAAAGGTTGCCCGTAACGGACAACAGCTGCCCGCTTTTTTGCAGGTCAAGAGCGGGCTCATCAATTTCAAAAATATCTTTTGAAAACAACACGGGGAAGCGCAGCGAAGTGGCATAATAATTGTTCCTGATATTCAGGCTGACAGTCACATAATCGCCCTGATAACCCTCCGTAGGATCAACACCGAGGGCCACCTGCATGAACTCATCACCGTTGGGTACGCCTACCGCCATAGTGCCGAAGCTCATAAAGCTGAGGGCAAGGGCAACAGCCAAAATAACGGAAAATGTTTTTAGAGTTTTGCTCATTTAAGACAATGCCTCCCCTATTGATTTTTTGCTTATCGGCGGGGCGGAAGATATCTTCCGCCCCGCGGGAGAAAATTAAATTAGAAACCTCTGCTGGTGAATTGGTCGATTTCGCTCATGAAGTTTTCTTCGTCAACAATCAGGGCGCCGTCCATAGAGTCGATGTTATAGTCGGCATTGGCATCGGCAGCATACCTGAAGCATTCCTCGGAAGGATCATCCCAGCTGATGAAGAAATTTTCATAGTCAGATGTAAGGGCAGAATCCAAGGAATCGATGTTGCCGTCACCGTTGATATCGCCGAATACGATGTTGACAAAATCACGCACGACAGAGGGATCGGAGTTGCGAACAGACCTGAAGTAGGAACCGGTACCGGAGCCGTCGGAACCGTTGTGGAAAGTTACGGTATAGCCGGGGCCGGCAACTGCTGAAACATCAACCAAGCCGGAAGTAAGACCGTAAACCCAACCGCCCACCAAGTCGATAATGGTACCGAAGCCGGGGGCCGCAAGTAAGGGATCGCCTGCCGCCTCAAGAGCATCAATGGCTGCACGCAGAGCGGCAGCGGCCGCATCAATGATGGCCTGATTTGCAAGAGTTGCCGCCATGTTGCGGACAACTTCGGTAGCGGCTGTGAGCGCTACCTGAAGGGCTGCCCAAGTGGGGGCCGTCCAGTCGGCTTCAACTTTTGCCTGAGCTTCCGCAATATAGGCATCCAGCTGGGTGTAGTCAGCAACGCGAATGAGTTTTTTGTAAGCAGTGACAAGGTTAAAGCGCGCTTTGTTCACCTTGGACTGGCGCAATACAAACCAATCGTTGGCGTCCTTGGGTGCGGGATCTTCAGCGTTAACGGCTACCGCGAACGCTTTAGCGCGGGCGAAGTCAGCCCAAGAGGATGGGGTGTAAAGGCTTTCAACGGGGTTGCCCACAAAGGCGATTGCTTCAGCCAAACGGGCCTTAGTGGCCTGAACGCTGATAAGTCTGCCGCCGTAGAGGTTCAGACGATGGAGGGCATAAGCCACATCCACCGGACGAAGCGAGGGAGGATTCTCTACCTGCTGGGAATTCCAGAGGCCTTTAGCTCTGTCTTCTTCATTCCCGAATTTGTCGTAGGTGTAGTAGAGGAAGTCGGCGTCGCCGAAGTATCTGAAAGCGGGGTCATCCCACTCCAGGCCTTCATTGTCGGGGCGGATAGCATCAAGTGCAGCGCGCAGAACCTCAACACTGGTTGCTTTTTCAGTGTATTCAAGGTCTACAATAGCGTCAAGCAAAGTTTGTTTGGCCGGCTCATAGAGGGGCGCTATTTGCGTCATAAAGGTGGAAGCCTGCCTGGGTCTGTAAACTACAGCCATAGCGTTAAGCATAGCATCAATATACTCATTCCACTCCGCTTCACCGTTATAGTTGGATTGCTCGCGGCGTTTGTTAAGTTCTTCGTTCAAGAGGCCGGGTAAACCGAAGTCATCATAGAAGACGACATAACTCTTGTTGAGTAGGGGGAAAGTTTCTTCGCCGCCGCCTGAAATTCTGGTCTTGGTAGCCACATAGGTGAAAGTGGATGAATAGGCGCCGTCTGCCGGGCGAACGGCACCGTCAGCAACACTGTAAAGACGGAAGTACCAGGAACCGCCGTCTTTAGTGGTTTCCGCAATACCGGGGAAGTCAGCCGGAGTGACGCCTGCGAGGGCGGCATTCACGGCAGCCGCGGAACGGGAAACGGAAGCTTTTTGAGTATCGGCGGTGGTGGTTTTTTCACGCCTGATGCCGAACTGTAAATCTTCCAGAGACTTCATAGACATATTCTGGTTTACATAAAGGCTTTTGTAAACTGCCGAGTGAGTGTTTTTAGTATTGGGATTAAGTGTTTGATAATTGTTACCGTCGTCCGATGCGCCGGAGATGAAAGCAAAGGCACGGGCGGTCAAGGGGAATTCGGTAAGTTTGGTGCCGAGTTCGGTGTAAACGTCATAGGTCATCTCAACCATGAGACGGCCGTTTGCGGTAAAGGTACCGCTGATGTTACAGTTGACGGAGTCGCCGCCGTTAATGACGGTGCCGGCAAGATTTGACAAATTGATTGCGGGAATACTGGAGGTCAGGGAGACAATCTGGATTTTGTAGAGGCTGTCTTGAGCGAAGTTCCCGTTTTTGTCCGTAAAGCCGGTGTTGAGCCCCATGGATTCGTTATTGATAACAAAGCTGGTGGCTGCTCCTATCTGTCTGGGGAGCCTGAGTTCCGGAGCTTCAAACTGTTGGGGAATGCTCAAATCCATCAACTCGGCAAGGATGGGAAGAAGAGCCGGGAGGATTTGGTCTTTGCGGTTGTTGAGAGCCAGCAACAGACGCTCCACAACACCCTTGAGTTCCGCATTGCTAAGAGCCTGCTCAAGGGAGGTATAGGTCAACAGCATTGCATTGGGGAAGACAAGGTTTATTACACGGGCAACAATGTCAACAAGGAGCTTTTTGAAAGTTTTGCTGTTTAGCTCGGAGTCGGCCCTGCGCTCAAAGAGAGCAAGAACATTGTTGATGTCCAGTTCAAGAATATCCCGGAGGATACGGTTAATGATAAGTTCCCTGATACTTCCGTCTACTGAAACAGGCAGCCAATTGGTTTGGATGATGGAGAAGATGATTGTATCCAGAGCCGCCCAACCGTCGGTGGTGCTCAGGGTCAGGTTGACAAGGCCGCCGTAGTTTATACGGATGTAGTTAACTGCAGCCAAAACCGTAGCATCAATACCCTGACCGTAGGCCAAAAGCCCTTCGCCGGGCATAGCGGCGGAGTTCGGATTAAAGTCGGCTGCACGGTTAAGAGCATAGACAATAAGGTCGGCAAGCATGAACAGAATGCCGTCAAGAGTCATGGGCTGTGCGGAGTAGTCAAACTGAGGAACGAGGTTTGCCATAACTTCTCTGACCGCATGCCAGGCAACTTTTGTAAGAGTGTCCGCAGAGGCGGGGATGTTCATGTTGTCAACACCGGTGTTAAGGCCGGAACGCACTATATAAGCAAAGAGCTGTTGGTTGTCCATAGCGTCGAGTTCGGCCGCAGTGGCTTTAGCCACATAGGGAGCAAAGAAGGAACTGTCGGTGAGAGCAAGAACATATTTGGCGGCAGCGGCAAAGTTGCCCAACAAGTTAGAGTTGTCGCCTGCCACCCAAGCGGTGTAATTGACCGTCATTACGCTCACCAGTTGCGCCAGAATGTTGTTGAGCTGCGAGATAAATGTGGCTCCGTCGGGCAATACATACTCGGGCACTACATAGTGAATGTTAAGTACCTGGGCATACTCGTTTAAGTTGGACTCATCGCCAGGGTCGTCGGGATTGTTCGGATCATAGACAACACCGCAGAGTTCCCTGATAATCTTTTTAACGTCCGTGTTCAAAAGATCTANNCTACAAGAACACCGTTATAAGCGTCAAGGAGCAGTGTGTCGATAAAGTCGTAGGTCACCGCGGTACTGTTGGCAAAGTTGATTTTGCCAGCAAGACCGGGAACATTTTCGGCAATCAGGCCGTCAATAAGATCCTGAACCATTTGGTCAACGGTTTGGGTGACGGGATCCGGAACCGGGGTGTCAGGATAAGCCGCCTCAAAGAGGGCTTCTTTAATCATTTGATTGACATTGAAGTCGCTCAAATCAACAAAGGAGTTGGCGATACCCATGTTAAGGGAGCCGTCAACAATTTTGCTGAGGATTGCTCTGTTGTCGCTGAGGAACAGGATGAGGGATCTGATGACCTGCAAGTCCGCCGTAGCGGCAGGCGTGCTCCTGCGGCGAGCGGAAGCTATTGCGTCTTTCTTAAGGTCTTTGAGGTCGCCCAACAGGCCTTTAAAGAGTGTGAACGCCGCTCCGTTAAGCAGGCCGTAGATGTCATCAAGGGCGCTGTCTATCGAGCCGAGGTTAAGTTCACCCAGCACGGACAGGTCAATTATTAGAGAACCGTCCGCATTTGCTTCCGCCAGCATCTTGTCCACATAGTCGAGGACCATAGAGCTGAGCTGGTTGAGGGTGAAAGAGGGTTTGTCAAAGTCGTCATACTGAGAGTCGGCAATGGCGGCGTCTTTGTATTCCGCCTTAGCGCTTGCCGCAACACCCAGGAATGAGGACATTATGACAATTGCCATGAGGAAGCTGAGAATTCTTTTACCTTTTTTCAAATCTATACACCTCCGTATAAAATAGATACAAAATAAATACTTTTGGCGCACACTGCGCCGTGGATACGTTGCCGGCTTTTTTTAATTTTTACCGGCGTGCGGCAGCAACAAACCGCCCGGCAAAATCAATCCCGCTTTTTCATCACTCCATTCATTTAGAGCATAAAGCCCAAGAATATTTAATGTGAATAAAATACATTTACTGGGGAATACCTCTATGCCCCTTAAGAGCATTTTGGGTACAATTAACCCCATAACTCCACATTTAAGGTCATAATAAATATACCTCCCCCGCCTATATTTGTCAACTGCAAACAGAACGGAGAACAATTCTTTGTGGGTTTTTAATAAGGCAGGGGGTTGCGTTTTGTATGTATTGCACAAATAATTAATTGATTAAATCGCAGAAAAAACGGTTCGGAACTATATATAGTGTACAGGGAAAGAATTTGACCAAGTTGTTGCATCATTTTACACGTTGCAGGCTATTTTTTTACCGCCCGGAATATGCCATATATTATATATAGTATAACATAATACGAAACGGTTGAGGTTAGTCAGTCTTATTGCAATCCCATTTTTACGAAAAAACGGTGCGAAATGTTCTTTGACTGCCTCAGAAGATAAAAAGTTAACAATTCCCGCCTTGACTTAACGGGTGCAATGGCTTAACATTTACTAAAAAGTATAAGTTTTTAAAGAATTGAGGTAGAAAAATGAAGGAAGTCCGTAAACTGAAGTATTTTTCCGGAGGGAAATGGCTTGAAAGCGAATCCGGCCAATACATGGATGTTTTTAACCCCAGCACCGGCGAGGTTTTGGCGCAGGCTCCCCGATGCACGGCCGCCGAGGTTGAAGGGGCAATAGCCGCAGCGAAAGAGGCTTTTAAAACCTGGTCCGATGTACCCGTTTTCAGGCGGACTCAGGTACTCTATAATTTCCGCAATCTGCTTGAGGAACATATGGATGAGCTGACCGATTTGGTGGCAAGAGAACACGGTAAGGTTTGGGCGGAAGCTAAAGGCGACATTTTAAAGGTAAAAGAACCGGTAGAATTTGCCTGCGGCGCCCCCTCCCTTATGTTGGGTGAAAGTCTGATGGATACTTCCTCCGGCTATGACACGGTTTTGTACCGGGAGCCTCTGGGAGTTTTTGCCGGAATCGTGCCCTTTAACTTCCCCGGAATGATTCCCATGGGTTGGATGGCGCCTTTGTGCATTGCAACGGGCAATACCATGGTTATTAAGGCCGCTTCCATGACGCCGATGACGGCGCTCAGGCTGACGGAACTCTGGCAGGAGGCGGGTTTACCGGACGGAGTTCTGAACATTTTGACCTGTTCCCGTAATGAAGCCGAAATATTCTTAACTCACCCCGATGTTAAGGGTGTCAGTTTTGTAGGTTCCACAAGTGTGGGGCTGCATATATACAAAACCGCCGCCGCCAACGGCAAGCGGGT
>DCTF01000109.1:0-204 GCA_002329225.1 Ruminococcaceae bacterium UBA1447 | reverse complement strand
ATCAACTCATCCTTCGGTTGTGCGGGGGAAAGATGTATGGCTTTACCCGTCATTGTTGCGCAGGAAAGCATTGCCGATGAACTTGTCGGGCTGCTTGTGAAATATGCAAAAGAGCTGAAGTTGGGCCCGGCCTACGATAAAGAGTCCACCTTGGGCCCCCTTGTGACGGATGCGCACAGACAGTCCGTGGTAAAGTGGATAGAA
>DCTF01000076.1:4697-4893 GCA_002329225.1 Ruminococcaceae bacterium UBA1447 | reverse complement strand
TCTATTCCATTGTCGGAACAAGTAATTTGAATTTTTCTTCCGTTATCATAAAAGTTTTCCTCTATAATTAGCGGTATATCGCTTTTTTATTATTGTATCACAAAAATCCTACGGATGGTGACTGACCCTGTCATATATTCAGGCTGTGATAACACCATTCGATGATTATCTTCAAATGTTGTTGCGAACGGGAATA
>DCTF01000076.1:0-4626 GCA_002329225.1 Ruminococcaceae bacterium UBA1447 | reverse complement strand
CAGGGCGTGTACGAGAGTGCGGATTCACGGCTTTCATACTGCTTCTACGCTCCGACAAGAAAGGTTATGCCGGGTGAAACCATCTGCAAAACTGCTGAATACACCGTCCGTCTTGCCAAAAACGAGATGGAGGGCTGTCATCTGGTACTCCATTCACGGGGCGGAAGTGAAAGGTTCAAGGTGCAATTCACACAATTCACCAACGCAAACGGCGACGAACTGAAAACCGACCTGTTTTACGAGCATTATATCAGATGTTATTACAAAAAGGTTGACCACGGCACCTTCCCGGACGCTCTTGTCGAAATCGGGGAAGACACGGTATGCGAGCTTGAGCCAAATAAGAACCTCCCGATTTATATCCGTGCGAAGACGGATGCCGACTCCGTTGCCGGCGACTATTCAGCCGAAATAACCGTTACGGACGAATACGGTTCGGAAGTTTTACTAAGAACCGAGGTAAAGGCGAAGGTCTGGAATTTTACACTTCCCGTAACACCGACTTGCGTAACCGCCTTCGGCAACAGCTGCGGTCAAGGCTTTAGGGACAGGTATCCCGTTGGGGAGGAAGAATATAAAAAAATCAAGAAAAAACTCAACGACAATCTTTTAGAACACAAACTTTCACCCTACTTCCTTTTAAATGAAATTACGACCGGCGAAGCGGACGAGGAAATGAGTGACCCCAGACGCACCTCTTTTATAATACCGTATACAGGCAATGAGCAGCTTCTGCAGGCTCGCTGGCAAAAGGTATCATCCAATCCGGATTGGGCAAAAAAAGCCTATTTCTATGTGGTAGACGAACCTCAAACATTAGCACATGTTGAATCGATAATAAATGTGAGCGAACAACTAAACAGGCTTTGCCCCGGCTTCAGGCAAGTTGTTCCAAATAATCTGCAGAAGCTCCGTGATGATTTGCGAATCGATTTGGTTGACGATGTGTACAAAGACAGGGTTAACATCCTTTGTCCCGTAAGCTTTAACTTTACCGACCCGTTTTACGCCAAAAAAATGCAAAAGTATAAGGCTGAAGGCTATGATCTTTGGTGGTATGTCTGCTGCGCTCCGCTTGGTCCCTTCTGCAACTTTACAGTAAACCAGGAGGGTATCAGACACAGAATGCTGTTCTGGCAGCAAAAGAGTATGAATATAGACGGTATGCTGTATTGGGAGACCGCCTATTGGGATTACGTGAATCCGTGGGAGGATATTATGACCGTTCCGTGGACAAAATCTATTGCGTTCGGTGACGGATTGCTGTTTTACGATGGCGACGACGGTCCCGTACCGTCACTGAGGCTTGAACTGGTATCCGACGGCGTGGATGACTTTGAGTACCTTACAATAGCCGAAGAGTTATTCGGAAGAAAGTATGTTGACAAAAAGATAAGGGCGTTATCAACCGGCTTGACTCAATATACGCTTTGCGACGAGGCAATGGCAAGCGTGCGTGCACAACTCGGCGACGATATAGAAAAAGCAATAAACGGATAAACACAAAGCGGCGGAGCTGCAGCCCTGCACAACAAAAAACGGAATGGAGGATAGGCTCATGGCAAAATTCAGTTTCTGCTTTTATGCGCCCACAAGAAAAATTGCACCGGACGAACCCATAGGCAAAACTGCGGAATACACCGTCCGTCTTGCAAAAAACGAGATGGAGGGTTGCCACCTTGTTATTCATTCGGAGTGCGGCAACGAAAGGTTCAAAGTGCAGTTTACACCGTTTACCAACGCAAACGGCTATGAACTGAAAACCGACCTGTTTTACGAGCACTATGTAGAGTGCTTTTTAGAGGATGAGAAATTCGGCATCTTCCCCGATGCCCTTGTTGCAATCGGAGAGGACACGGTATGCGAAGTTGAAGCAAATAAAAACCTTCCGATATATATACGCGCAAAGACGGATGCCGATTCCGTTGCGGGCGACTATTCCGCTAAAATAACCGTCACGGATGAAAGCGGCTCGGAAGCTCTGTTTACAACCGAGGTAAAGGCGAAGGTCTGGAATTTTACTCTTCCCGAAACACCGACCTGTATTACCTCCTTCGGTAACGGTTGCCACGGCGGTTTCAGAGAAAAGTTTTCCGTAAGTGATGAGGAGTTCAAAGAAATTGAAAAGAAACTCAACGAGAGCCTTTTGGAGCATAAGCTTTCACCATACTTCCTTTTAAATGAAATTGCGACCGGCGAAGCTGATGAGGAAATGAGCGACCCGCGGCTTACCTCCTTTGAAATACGGTATACGGATGATGACGACCTTCTGCTTGCCCGCTGGAACAGGATAATATCCAACCCGGAGTGGGAGAAAAAAGCTCATTTCTATGTGGTGGACGAGCCTCAGACTATGGAGCATGTTGAGAGGATAATAAAAACGAGCGTCAGGCTGAAAAGGCTTTGCCCCGGCTATAAGTATGTGCTTCCCAGCAATTTACCCGTACTCCGTGAGGATCCTAAAATCGATATTATTGATGATATATACAAAGACCGTGTAAACATACTTTGTCCCCTTTCCCTATTCTTTGCAGACCCGGATTACTTAAGTAAATTACACAAATATAAATCCGAGGGTTATGGACTGTGGTGGTATGTATGCTGTGCTCCGCTTGATGAATACTGCAACTTTACGGTAAACGAGGAGGGCATAAGACACAGGCTGCTGTTATGGCAGCAAAAGAGCCTTAATGTGGACGGTCTGTTGTATTGGGAAACCGCCTATTGGGCGTGCGTGAATCCGTGGGAAGATGTTATGACCGTTCCGTGGACCAACTCCCTTGCTTTCGGTGACGGTATGCTGTATTACAATGGTGATGACGGTCCCGTTCCGTCACTAAGGCTTGAACTGATCTCCGCCGGTATAGACGACTTTGAATATCTGACCATAGCGGAGAAGCTGTTCGGGAGAGAGTACGTAGACGAAAAGATAAGCAAACTGACAACCGGCCTGACCGAATATACGCTTTGCGATGAAGAGCTGGCAAATGTACGTGCGCAGATTGGCGACGATATAGAAAAAGCGATAAACGGTTAAGCACAGATTTTCCATAAAGCGGCGGAGCCGCAATCCTGCCCGAACGGCAAGATTGCGGCTCCGTTATTATTTTGCCAAGACGGTCTGCTCTGCGGCAAGCCCTTATCGGATTAAACCGCTACAGCATGTTAATCATTGTAAACAGCTCTTCAAAAAAGGGCACAATATCCCAAACGAAAAGTAAATCTCCCATAAAGGCGGTATGGTCTCCGTCAAATATCGGCATAACGTTCCACACGCCTTTTTGAACATTGTCCGCATTGTACTCAACCTGCGGCGCATTGAGCGGTGCCAATGCCGAGTATGTGTTGACTAAGCCGTCATTAGGCAGCCACTTTTCATCAATCACATGACCCGCTTCGGTCACAAAAGTATTTTTGCCTATACCGATGGAACGCGTATAGAACATCGGCTCAATCTCCCCTGCCGTCGGCACGTGATTGCCGTTTTCATCAGCCTTTGTAGCACAGGCGGCATAGGAAAAATAATAGACATCCGGCAGCGTCGAAATCGACTCATTCAGTGCTATCGCATTGTCAATACGCAAATCATAATGTGCATTGTCAGGGCGGATTTCGCCGTTTTCGTCCGAATGCATACCGACAATAAAGTTAAACATGGCTACGGTTATATCCAGCTTGCTGTAAACTTTTTCAAGTTCGGCACGAACCGCATCTTCGCTCATCGGCGCCCATTGTTCGGACTCATAGGCACTTGTTCCGTTGTGCGGCGCGGTAAGGGCGGTGATACTGTAAATCCAATCGCCCTTGCCTCCTGTAAAAAGTTCGGATAACGAGTCCCCCGCCGTTGCCGCACGTTCTTCCTCGCTGCCGTTTTGCATCAGTTCGGCAAGCAACCTTACCGTAACTCCGCCGAAGCTGTGGCCGTAAAGGTTGATTTTGTTTTCCGCATTCCATTCCTTTGCCATCAGCGGCCTGCCGGTATAATCCGTGCCGTAACGCTCGTGGCCGTATTTTTCGGAATGCGCCTTTCCGTAATCCACCCGTGTCCCCGTAAGCTGAGCATAAAGTTCACACGCACGGTCCCAAGCGCTGCCTGTGGGCGCAACGGAAGCAGCGTAACATTCAAACCCGGCGCATCTCAGTTTTTCGACCGCATCACCGCCGAGCATACCCCAGTAAGGCATTGCGTCATAATAAAAATCATAACTGCCCCAGCCCATAAGGCCGTGAACAAGCACATGGGCATATTCGGTATTATATTCCGGTTTTTCGGGCGGCACACAGGGCGCCGATATATTCAACAGCGAAAGCAGTGACAGGAGCAGACTCAAAATTCTTACTATGAGTTCCTTTAAAATGATAAACACAGGACAGGCCTCCTAACATCATTATTCATTTTACGGTACTAACCGGTAGTTTCAAACGGCTCTTGTTATTTGACAGACGGATTTTTTGAAATAACTTCCAAGATTGCCAATTCTTCAAAAGTGCAGTCCGAAGTGTCAAATTGAGACTTTGGGAACCATTAGAGTCAACATAATCAATATGCATACATCTGTTTTTCAACTCATTTACTTAACAGGTTTCGGAATAAGATTATTAGAGCGTGCATTATTCAAGCGGAAT
>DCTF01000166.1 GCA_002329225.1 Ruminococcaceae bacterium UBA1447 | reverse complement strand
CGACAATTAAACTTGCAATCTTCACCGAATGGAATTTTTATAAGTTTTTGTTGCAATCCCAAACGGTTTGTGATAACATTGTCACCTGTGCAATGAAGGAGGTGTCACCATGGCCAATATTAAATCTTCAAAAAAGCGTGTACTCGTCAGCAGAAGCAGAACTCTGCGCAACAAATCACAAAATACGGCTCTTAAGACTGCCATCAAAAAGGCTCACGCAGCCGTTGCGGAAAATGCAGCAAACAAGGATACAGTCGTCAAAGCCGCTATTAAAAAAGTTGATCAGGCGGCGGCAAAAGGGCTTATACACAAGAACAACGCCGCCCGCAAAAAGTCCGCCCTTGCCAAACTCGTTAAAGAAGCTTAGTCCCGTTCTTTTTGAATGAGCAGACGATCCGCATATTTGCGGGTCGTTTTTATGCTGTCCTTTTTATTTTTTTTGGCCGCTGCGGTTGACAATTTTCCGTTAGCGGTCTATAATTTTGTGTGCAAAGGCAATAAGGTTTGCCGATAAAAACTAACGGAGGTGCAAGGCATGGATACTTTTAAAAAGGTGCTGAAAATCGTAGGAATAATCTTGGCAATCGCCGGTGTTGTTGCGGGTATTTACTTTCTCGTAACAAAGGTTCTGAAAAAGAAAAAGGGCGAAGACGCTGAGGAAGATTATGTTTCCTGCTCCTGTTTTGATGATGAAGAATGCATTGAGGCAGTAGCTGCGGAAGCCGCCGAATAACCCTTATCCAATCCATAAGATAAAAGCGCACGGCCGTTGGCGGCCGTGCGCTTTGCTTTTTACTTTGTCTTAAGCGCTGAAAACATTTTTACCCTTAACAAAAACACTTTTTATTCTCAGGAATTCATCCATCACCAAAAGGTCCGCTCTCTTACCCTCGGCTATACTGCCCGTGACTGCTTCAACACCTATAACCTTAGCCGGATTAATCGTGCAGGACTTCAGGGCTTGCTTAAACGGAATATTAAAGTTCAAAAGGTTGAGAAACTCCCTGTGCATATTTGTTGTGCTGCCGGCAAGGTTGCCGCTTTCAAGAGCTGCCCTCCCCTTTTCCACAATTACTTTTTGGCCGCCTAATTCATACACTCCGTCAGGACAGCCTGCAGCCCTCATTGCATCACTCACCACCACGCTGCGGTCTTCACCCAACAGCCTGAAAGCCATACGAAGTACCGGCGGATGAGCATGAATACCGTCGCAAATAAGTTCGGCGGTGGAGGTTTTGTTGTCAAAAGCCGCAACCACCGGTCCCGGCGCCCTGTGCTGAACGGGAGGCATAGCGCTGAAAAGGTGGGTAGCATGGCTAAAACCGTTTTGATAGCCCTCTTGAGCGGTTTCAAAGTCGGCATCGGTATGGGCCTGGGATACGGTACAAACCTTTGAGGCCTCTCTTGCAAACTCCATGGCTCCCTGAGTTTCCGGCGCCAAGTCAACCAGGCAAATATTACAGATGGAGTTTAACTGCCTGAATTCCTCTATATCGGGAGGTCTGATGTGATCCGCCGATTGGGCGCCTTTTTGAGATACGGCAATAAAGGGCCCTTCCATGTTAATGCCGTGAATATAGGCCCCTTCCTCCTTACCCATAAAAGATTTTACAACCTTAAATTGTGATACAAGTTGTTCTTTAGGCAATGTCATGGTAGCGGGGCAAAAAGAGGTGACCCCGTGACGGCTTAAAAAGCGTGACATTTTTTGAAGGGAGTTTTCGTCCTCGTCGGAAATATCCGCACCGTCACAGCCGTGAATATGTATCTCAATAAAACCGGGGACTATTATATTGTCAGTTAAATCAACGGCTTCTTCCGCTTCAAGATTTGACCCGATACGGGCAATTAAGCCGTCTTCTATCAGGATATCGGTCTTTTCCGGTTCAAACCTGTCATTGTAGACCGATGCATTCTTCAGTAACACTTTTCCCGCCTCCCAATCTTTGGCATATAAAAACCGCCCGCTATTCTGATTTAACGGGCGGCTCTTTTTATTAATACGCTTTGCCCCAGTAGAGCATATGCTCGGCCGGTTTACCGCAGCAGACACAAACGTCTGAAATCTTCTCCTGCTCAAAGGGTATACAGCGGGAGGTGACGCCCGCCTCCTCCTTGAGCCTTAGTTCGCAATCATCGCTGCCGCACCACATAGCCTTTATGAAACCGGGGCGTGTTGCGGCTTTTTCTTTCATTTCTTCAAAATCGGCAACGGAATAGGTCATCTCTTCCCGGCGCTCCAGAGCTTTTCGGTAAAGACCGTCATGTACGGCGGCTAAAAGCTCGGGAATCTTTGTTTCAAGTTCATCAAAGGGAACAAAAGTTTTTTCTCTGTTATCCCTGCGTACAAGCACGCAGCGGCCTTCGGCGATANNCATCTCGTACTCGGCAAACTTCCAACCGGCGGAAAAGTCGGAATCATCCAATTTAACCCGGCAGAACTTGCTCAAAGAGTCGGTGAGTTCCCTCGCCTTTTCCATAACGCCTTCCTTATGGGCGGCAATAGGCAGCACAACAACCTGTACAGGAGCCACAACCGGAGGTATAACCAGGCCGTTGTTATCCCCGTGGGTCATAATAATTGCGCCGATAATCCTGCTGGACATTCCCCAGGAGGTTTGATGGGGATAGGCTAAAACATTATCTCTGCCGGTAAACTGAATTTCAAAAGCCTTGCTGAACCCGTCGCCGAAATAATGGGAGGTTCCGCTTTGTAGGGCCTTGCCGTCATGCATCATTGCCTCAATTGTGTAGGTGGATTCCGCTCCGGCAAATTTTTCCCTATCCGTCTTTTTACCTTTGACCACCGGTATTGCAAGACAGGTTTCCACAAATTCGGCATAAACGTTAAGCATACGCTCCGTTTCTTCCTTTGCCTCTTGTGCCGTTTCGTGCATTGTGTGCCCTTCCTGCCAGAAAAACTCCATGGTGCGTAAGAACGGCCTTGTGCTCTTTTCCCAACGGACGACGGAACACCATTGATTATAAAGCTTGGGTAAATCCCTGTAAGAATGTATTACTTCGCTGTAGTGGTCGCAAAACAAGGTTTCGGAGGTTGGGCGCACACACAGACGTTCCTGCAGTTCCTCGCTCCCGCCGTGAGTAACCCAAGCCACTTCCGGAGCAAAGCCTTCAACATGGTCCTTTTCTTTTTGAAGCAGACTTTCAGGAATAAACAGGGGCATCATAACATTTTCGTGCCCGGTGGCTTTAAAGCGGGAATCAAGTTGAGCCTGAATGTTCTCCCACAAAGCCGTACCGTAGGGACGTATTACCATACAGCCCCGCACAGACGAATATGATGCCAGCTCAGCCTTTATTACTACATCCGTATACCATTTGGCGAAATCCTCTTCCATTGAAGTGATTTCATCCACCATTTTTTCTTGTTTTGCCAAAAATAAAACATCCTCTCAAGTTCAAATCATTATTGATTGAACGATTAATTCTCTTCCAAAAAGCGTACCATATCCGCAACGGTACCGATTTTTTCCAGTTCCTCATCGGGAACCGCTATTTCGAACTCGTCTTCAATGCTCATAACGAGATCAATAATGTCCAGACTGTCCGCATCAAAATCCTCAATGATGTTAGACTTCAAAGTTACGAGTTCCGGTTCAATGCCGAATTGAGATGCGATAATATTTTGCAGTTTTTCAAATACCATGGGTAAATCTCCTTTTCTGACTGTTTTATTGTTTTTAGGGATATAACCCGCCGAAAAATTCAACGGTTTGTTCAACCTAAATGATATTAGGCAAAACCTCAGGTTTTGTCAAGTAAAAACAGCGGATATTTTACCGCTTTCAAGATAAGACCGGATTAATGGAAAAGGATAAATCTTTTGTACTGCGCTGCAAGCGGAACCGCTCCCTCCTTCACGCTTTATGCATTTTTTCTCATAATTCGCTTCAGTTTACACTTTGACGGCAAAAAATATACAGGTTTTTGATTCTCTTTTGGAATATTTTTGACTTTTATGCTGTAAAGTAAAAAGCCTTGCCAATGTGGAAAACTATGTGGAAACTGTGGAATACTCGGCCTTTTTTCCTCAAAAAAAGCAAAAAAGTAAAGATTTTCCCTTTACCAAGGCTTTTTAATTGCTTTTTAGAATAAACCCTCCCGTGAATATCCAAATGTATATACAACCTAAAAAGCTGCAGGAAGCCATGCAAAACTCCATTATCTGCAACCGGAGTTTAATACACGCAAAGTTTTTTTGAATTCAGCTTATTTGCAAAAACCGAAATCTGCAAAGCTAACTTTCACTAAAACACAAAACAACCCCTACGGTTTATTTGCCGAAGGGGCGTTATGACATTTTTCAGTTATGCTTTAGCGCCAGCAGTTCGGCGGAAGACCGAAATTGGGATCAGCGGAAAAATAATTCAGTTCACTGCAACGAGTTATACCGTATTTCTGATAATCTCCGTATAATGCCTCATTTTCGCCTCTCCATTCCTCGGGATGCCTTAAACGGGAAAATTCCGATTTCATATTGCAGGCTTTCCAGTAACGCCAGGAGAGTTCGGACATTCTTATATTACGCAGCTGAGTTTCATTTTCGGCAAGTTCGGCAGCCTTTGACCACAATTCGTTGCAGTACTCCACTTGATTATCCGTCAGATTGAAAACCGCCTTTGAGGTGATCGGGCAATAAATGTACATATAGGAGCCGCAATTACCGCTGTGTTTAATTGTCATATCGATGTATTCCCGTACATACTGCCAACCTGCACCGTAATAGGCTTTTAGAAACTCGTTCATGGTCTTATCATAGTCCAAATACGGGTTCCAGAGCAATCTGCACAGCAAATATGCCTTGAGTTCGGCAAATTCCGCATTTGAATCAAAGGCCAAGTGATTACCCTGTTCATAAATGCCTTTAACATTATTTTCGGCAAAATACTGCACATTCTTTTGCAACACGGCGAAGTTATTAAAAGGCCCGACAAGATGACTGTAATTGGTCGTGTAATCCCAGATATACAGGCGGTTGCAGATCTTCTTCCAATCTGTCAGATCTTTATTAAAAACCGCATTCGGTATACAGCCGGGATCATTCAGAGGGTGAGCAAAGCAGCATTCAATAGAGCATAGGCGGACAATAACGTTAGGCCGGGGAACCGCATGGGCGGGCGGTTTTCGGGTATACCGATAGGCAAAGGTGTCAATCGCTACATCGGGATACTCATCCTTAATCGCATCCGCCACGGCATTGACAAAGCGAATCATAGTGCCCGAGTGGGAACCCTCGTAATCA
>DCTF01000092.1 GCA_002329225.1 Ruminococcaceae bacterium UBA1447 | reverse complement strand
GGGCGCCACCCTTGCCGCCGCCCAGGAAGCCGGGGCTATTACACTTAACTACGGCCTGCTTGTTAGCGCTATTATTAACTTTGTCGTTATTGGTTTTGTGATCTTTTTAATTGTTAAAGTCGCAAATAAAACGTCGGAAAAAATTAATAAGGGCNNTCTGCAAGTCGGAAATAAATATTGAAGCCACCAGGTGCCCCAATTGCACATCCGAACTAAGCGAATAATTAATTCAGGATTGGATTTGATAATATGCGTATAGGATTTATCGGTACGGGCAACATGGCAACGGCCATGATAAAAGGTATTCTCAAGGCACAGGCCGCTCAACCTGAAGAAATTATTGCCTGTGATATAGACGGCAAAAAGCTTGAACAGGTTCAAGCCGCTTTCACTATAAATACGGCCGCTTCGGCGGTAGAGACGGCGGGAAAAAGCGATGTGCTGTTTTTGGCGGTCAAGCCTGCCGACTTTCCCGAATTGCTGTGCCGATTAAATGAAACTCTCAGAAAAAAGAATCCTCTGATTATTTCCGTTGCTGCGGGGACTGCCCTTGATTACATATCTTCCTTTTTGGATTATGATGCATCACTTGTTCGCATTATGCCCAATATTAATGCTACGGTAGGGGAAGCTATGACAGCCTATTGCACCAACGGAAGGCCTGATGAACAGCAAGTAAAGACCGTGGAGCGGCTCTGCTCATCTTTCGGTAAGATTATTGCACTGGATGAAAAATACTTCCCGATTTTCGGTGTGCTGGCGGGTGCGGCTCCGGCTTTTTCATATCTGTTTATTGATGAATTGGCGAGGGCAGCCGTAAAACTCGGCATGAACAAAAAACAGGCTCTCGAGATCGCGGCGCAAACCGTACTCGGCAGTGCAAAACTTGTGGCCGAAAGTGATGAACACCCGTTTGAACTTATTGATAAAGTCTGCTCGCCCGGCGGAATTACCATTGAAGGCGTTACGGCTCTGCAGGAGTTCGGCTTTTCCAACGCCATAACCCAGGCCGTGAGAAAGGCTTATGAAAAGGACTCAAAACTTTCGGGCGAAAAAAAATAGTTTTTTGAACATGCGGCAACAGGGGATGTTCTTCTGTTGCCGTTAAAATTATATGAAATCAGAAAGGGGTATTTTATTGCTGACCTGTATTATGCTCGATTCTCTGCAAAAGGTGTTTTCCGACCAAAAGCCTGAGGGTGAGGCTTTAAATGGTGTTTCATTATTAAAAAATGAGCGCCTCTCTTTTCAGACCGCCCTGTATTGGAGCGGCAAAAATGAAGGTTCTTTCACTGTTCGGGTTGAAGGGAAGTTAGCTTCTTTTGTCAAAGCTTACCTGGTGAAAGAAATTCCTTCAGCCTTACCCGTATATGAAGACCGTGACGATTTTTATCTGCGTGATACGCCCGGTTTTTATCCGGATTTACTTTTACCTTTGAATAATTCATTTACTTTAGAGCCTGAAAAGTGGCGCAGCCTTTGGTTTGAATTGGAGCCCGCCGGCAAAATCAAGGCCGGAGAGTATGACATTAAAATAATAATTGAGTCTGAAGATAAAATTCTTGCAAGTGAAGTTCTGAAAGCTGAGGTAATCAACGCCGACTTGCCTGAGCAGACTCTTATTCACACGAACTGGTTCCATACGGATTGCCTTGCTACATATTATGGCGTCAAAGTTTTTAGCGATGAATATTGGCGGATAACGGAGAATTTTGTAAAGAACGCCGTGCGCCACGGCATCAATATGATTTTAACTCCGCTTTTTACACCTCCGTTGGATACCAAGGTGGGAGGGGAGCGCCCAACGGTTCAGTTGGTAGATGTTTATCTGAATAACGGCGAATACAGCTTCGGTTTTGATAACCTTAAAAAATGGATAGATATGTGCCTTCGCTGCGGCGTTGAGTATTTTGAGATGTCCCACTTTTTCACCCAATGGGGAGCAAAGAATGCACCGAAAATAATGGCTCAGACCGATAAGGGTGAAAAAATGATTTTCGGCTGGAAAACCATGGCCGGCGGGAAAAAGTATACCGAGTTTTTAAGCATTTTCTCTGTTTCATTAAGGAACTTCCTTAATGAAGCCGGTGTTGAAGAACGCTGCTTTTTCCATGTGTCCGACGAACCCTCAATTTTACAGTTAAGGACTTACAAAGCGAGGGCTGCTCTGATTGAAAGACTGTTCCCCGGCTCGCCGGTTATTGACGCTCTATCTGACNNAAAGCGGGGCGGTTAAAACTCCCATCCCCTCCAGTAATCATATAGAACCGTTTATCGGCAATGTGCCCGAACTGTGGACTTACTATTGTTGCGGTCAGCACAGGGAATATGTATCCAACCGTTTCTTTTCTATGCCTTCTTTGCGCAACCGTATATTGGGTTTACAGTTGTATAAGTTCGATGTAAAGGGCTTTTTGCAANNCAATGGGGTCATAATTTCTGGTATTCTCAATATTCGATAAGGGAGATAAATCCGTTTGAAGAGAGCGATGCCGGCAAAGCTTTTCCATCCGGTGATGCCTATGTCGTGTACCCCGGCGAAGACGGCAAGCCGCTTAATTCCCTGCGTCTTAAAGTGTTCTATGACGCCTTGCAGGACTTAAGAGCACTGCAGCTTTTAGAAAGTCTTATAGGCCGAGAGAAAGTTATAGCCATACTTGAAGAAGGGCCGGAAACATCAATTACTTTCAAAGAATATCCTCATGAGGATGCCTGGCTGTTAAACAAGCGTGCCCGAATTAATGCTGAGATTAAAAAGGCGATTGGCTAAACAAATGCCGTATCGGCAAAAAAATCGACCGCTCCGAATAAAATCGGGGCGGTCAAATATCAGTGTTTATTTGTAAGGGTTACCCTATTACTCAATCATCGTAGTTCGGGTAGAAAGGTTCTTTACGGACTTGATGATGTTCCCGAACGGCTTTCTTAATGCTCTCGGGCATTTTTTCTTCAGTGACAAATGCGGTCATATACCCGCCCGCATTCTCTATTCTGAACCGGATAAAGTAACCGCCGGTATTGCTGAAGTATGACAGATGTGCGTTGGATGCAATTTCGTCTACAAGAGCTTTATCGTTAATCTCGTATGCACCGCTGAAACTTCCGTAGCCGGAATCAATTTGACTCCATGCCGCAACAAAATGATGTGAAGGATTATCATAGCTGTCATAAATACTGTCACTTGTTTTTACAGCGGAAATAATCCGGGCGGAAACAAAACTGCCGTCATCATCCGTGTCAAACAGTGTCAAAAGATTTTCGGAACGTAAAAACTCCAAGGTGGCCTTCATGTCTCGGGTAATGGGGAAACCGTAGCAACCGTAGCCGAAGGGAACGCGTTCAAAACCCATATCTTTAGCGTTTGCTTCTGCTCCCGTCTCCATCTCAGTTTCAGTATCAATTTCCGTTTCCGTCTCTGTCCACATCTCTGTATCTGTACCGAACGCATCGAAAAACTGCCCTTTATGTTGAAACGAAATAACTCCTAAAGCAGGTTCTTCCGGGTGGTACCGCTGTTCTGCCGTTTGTTTTTGCAAATCTTCGGCCAACGCCGCAAGCAACTCAAGGCGTTTTTCAAGGCTTAGTTGAGTCGCGGTGTATTTGTTTAAATTGCTTGAATAAAATGTAATGTCCGTTTGCTCCGATTGAAAAAAGTCCTTTGCCGCCAATATAGCGTTTGAATCCTTATCCGAAAGCGGTTGCGTGAGAACCTGGCTGACAAGCTCTTTGTACCTGTCCGTTTCTTCCAGCGTCAGTAATTGAGTCATTGTAGATGATTTTAATACGGTATAAGCACGGGTCAATTCTCTCCCGTTTTTAAGTTTGTAACGGATTTTAAAATAACTTTCTACAGCCTGCTCTTCAGCGGGCAGGCCGCTGTTGCGGGCGGAAAGTTCAAGCCTGCCGTCATCGATTATTTTTTTATGGAGAGCGGTGATCTTTTGTAAATCTCCATCGCTCTTAAAACCCTCAACAGGTCTGTTTATTCTGAAAGTGAAAATGTACTCGGTGTTCCCGAATTCTACGGACATCGGCTCAGCTATGTTCCAGCTGGTTAAAGGGGTAACTTCTACACTTTCTATCCTGTCGATTTCCGGTATCCTGTAGGAATAACCGAAGAGGCCGGTGGCAAAAATGAGTACAATCAAGAGGGAAAGGCCCAAGTGTATCGGAAGTTTTTTGAAACCCCGTAGCCACTCTTTGAAGTTCCTGATAAAGACAAAATCCGCCAAAGCGTAGATTACGGTGAAAATCGCAACACCTGCAACTATAGCTATTGCTAAATTGGGAATAGCATTCACACAGATGCTCACGGCAAAAAAGCCGAATACAAACACGGATATAAAATTAAGCCATTTGTTTGTACCGAAAAATCCGGCGATTTCCGCCTTCCTTCTTTTGTAAACCAAAAGACCGACCCCGAACATTATGACCGCCGCTGCAAGCCAAATAATAACTCCGGACCATTGCGGCGCTGTCCACTCAAAGGGAAGGTCCTTACTTTCCCTTGAAAGAGCACCTGTCTTAGCCAAATCTTTAAAAAGAAAAAGGATGGGATTGAGAAAGCCGGCTTTTGTTAAAAGTGAATTGGTTCCGGTATCATAATAGTAAAAATAATTGCCGAAAGGCGCCCCCCAAGTAAGTTTCTTCATAAGTTGCTCGATGCTGAAAATCAGCATGGTTGGAGAAAGCATCAGAATGCCGGAAAATGCTATTCCTTCCGCAATTGTTCCCACTCCGCTGATAACCGCCGCAGTCAGGCTGAAAGTGAAAAAAGAAAGTGAGCAGTAGCCGCCTATATAAAAAAGAATTGCGCTCCACAGCTCCTTTGAAGAACCGAAAACGGAAATGTTGATAAAAAGACAAATAAGAAATGGTATGGCAATAGAAACCGTCATCATCAACAGCCCGGCAAGGTATCTTGCAAAATACTGATTTCCTCTCGTAATTCCCAAACTGTAATAAACATTTACGGTTTTTTTGCTGTTAATAAAGCGGAACATGAGTACCGCCAATAAAATTGAAACTACGATTATCAAAAAATGAATGGCGACATTTGCGAATACCGCTTCAAAATCGTTGAAGACTACATATTTGTATAAATCTGTTATTACGTTTTCCCGATTAGTTATTCCCGGCCCTGTTAAATCAGCTTCAACATAGCCGTAATAACCCATCTTAAATCTGGTAATAAACAGGAAGCAGGAAAGGGGAGCGATCCCANNGGCAGGATAAAGCTACCCTTTAGTGCGTTTAAAAAGGTAAAAGCAAAGGTACTAATCGAAGATTTTTGTGAGGTCATAACCCGTACCCTCCATTTCTTCTAAAAATATTTCTTCAAGTGAAAGTGTAAAGACCTCAAAAAGTGCCGGATTCATAGCTCGAAGTTTGGCTTCAACCTCCCCGTTATCTCCTTCGGCGGTTAAAGTTATTATCCTTCCGTCTTTAGTAAAACTCTTCAAAGCGATGCCGTCAAAATCCGTTCTTTCCATGTCCTTTTCAAAGGCTAACCTGAATTTGCGTCTGCTGCCGCTTATTTCATCAACCGCCTTGTCCAACACAATTTTTTGACCGTTTATTAAACCTATATGGTCGCAGATATCGCCAAGCTCATGCAGGTTGTGAGATGAAATTATAACAGTGCACTCTTTTTCGGACACGTATTCCAGCAACAGCTTTTTTGACATATTGCGTTTTGCCGGATCCAAACCGTCAAAAATTTCATCCAAAAGCAGAACTTCCGGGTGTGTGGCCATGCTCAGCACCAGTTCCGCCTGCCTTTGCATACCCTTTGAAAAACCGTTAAGCCGTTTTGTTTTATCAAGCCCGAACAGCTCTGTGAGTTTTTCAAAGGTATTTTCATTAAATTTAGGGTAGTAGCCCTTGTAAAAACGAGCCATCTTTGACATATTTGCATAGGGTTGAAAATACAGGTCGTCCGGCACATAAAACAGGCGCTGTTTCATTTTAGCGTTTTCGTAGACATTTTCTCCGTGGATTCTGACTTCGCCCTCTTCAGGTTTATAGACTCCGGCAGCAGTTTTGAGCAAAGTGGTTTTACCTGCACCGTTGTAGCCTACCAAACCGTAAACTGAGCCCTTCTTTACGGAAAAGCTGATTCCGCTCAATGCGGTAAAGTTGCCGAATTTTTTTGTTACATTGATTACCTCTACCATCTTACCACTCCTTTGTTTAAACATTTTGAATAACTTTTTTCTAAAAAGGCTGTGTGATGTTAAAATTACTTGTTTGCCGGCGGCAGGCATTCTAAAACTCTGAGGGGGTCTGCCCCTTTACTGATTATCTCAAAAGGTTCCGCAGTTGCGGGAACAAACAGACAGTCTCCGGCCTTAACATCTTCACCGGCAATCTTGCCTTCGCCGGCAACTACCACCAAGGCTGAAGGTTTATTTAAGCATCCGTGTGAAAAACTTTTTTTGACTGAATATTCATTGAGGGCAAAGCAGGGGGTGTGTTCATAACCTATTATTTGTCGGATATCGGCGCCGCTGCCCGTTGCAATTTCTTTAGGGGTTAATCTGAATGCGTCAAGAAGCGCTTTTTCGGAATAATTGATATAGTTGAAACAGTCAAACATTCTTTCAAACCCCAGCCCTTGATGACACATAAAATCCGGTAACTTCTCACCGAGAGTATTACTCTTTTCAAGGCTTATTGTGTAATCGGTGGGTTCCTGTATTTCAAGCAAAAAGCAGCCGGGGCCGATAGCGTGAGGAGTGCCTCCCGTAATTAAATATACTTCCCCCGGTTTTACGGGGATTTTGTGCATAAGAGCCTCCATCCCTTTAATATCCTGTGCATCGAACAGTTCTTTAAGCTGTTGAGGGCTTACATCTTGCTTAAAACCCAATAGGATATAGGGCTCTTCACCATCAATTTTTCTGCCGCCCAGAATATACCATGCCTCGGNNGGAATTAAACAGCTCCCTTGCCGCTTTTTTATCCGGGTGAACCTGAACGGGCAGGCGTTCTGCGGAATCCAAAAATTTGGTAAGTACGCCAAAATGGATGCCGAAATCTTCTATATGCTCTTCCCCCAAAAAACTTTCGGGGCTTTCTTCAATTAAGTCTTTTAGGTATGCTGTGGTTCCGTNNCCCTCAAATTCATGTTGGTTTTCGTGGGGCGGGTTGTTGGCCAGCACAACTGAAGCCAGCCAATCCTCGGGAAAATAACCGTCTTCGGGCGTGCTCCCTCTTAATTCGTCCAGCAATGCTCCGCCCAGGTAGATTCGATAAACCCTGTTTTCCGTCATTTTTAAAGGGAATAATGAACTCATGAATAGAACCCTCCTGTCAAGAATCTTTGGTTCATAATATTCTAACCGTGACGGAAATGCAATACTTCTTTATGAACCACTTGTAAACAATTTCAGCTTATTCTATAATACTTCCCGGTGCGTTTTTTGTTCCGCTTCGTGATTATTGCAGGTATTATCATTGACGGTGTTTTATTCCTTATAAAGGTTTTATGAGGGAAACTGAAAAATAAATATTTTGGGGGCAAATGATGGCTGATAATTTGGGGAACACCAAGTACAACGGTGTATGGTCCTTGCTTCTTACACCTTTTCATGAGGACAGATCAATTGATTTTAAAGTGCTTGAACAGTACACGCAATGGCAGGCGGCGCAAAAACCTCATCACCTTTTTGCCGTTTGCGGCTCGGCCGAAATGATAAGTTTAAACCTGGAAGAGCNNATTCCCGTCTGTGCCACTGCGAATCTTGAACCTTCATGGTTTGCTCAGGTTGATGAGGTTAAACGCATGGAGGCTGCCGGTGTTTCTACCCTCGTGTTTGTTACAAAGGGATATGGAGACGACCGGGAGCGCATGTTTACATACCTTGCCGAGTTGGCCGGGCACACTACATTACCGATTATGCTTTACGAATGCCCCTCTTTTTCTCCCCATATGATGGATGCCCGAACTTACGGCAAACTGGTGGCTACCGGCCGTTTTGTGGCAATAAAGGATACCACCTGCACTATGCCTTTGATAAAGGAAAAAATTCAGGTGCAAGGGGACTCCAGCGTATTGCAGGCCAATATCCCTTATTTGCTTGAGGCTTACAAAGCCGGAGCACGGGGTGTTTGCGCCACAACTACAACTTGCGGTACGGCACTTTTTGTCAAGATGTGGGATGAGTTCATTAAAGGCGACCTCGAAAAAGCGCGAGTTACCCATCAGCATATCTGTATACTTGATAACGCATTAGAGGGCGGATTCTCCGCTACTGCTAAATATCTTATCAACCTTCAAGGTATACCCATGAATTGGTACACTCGCGGAAATCAATCGCTTAATGCACAAAAACTGCATGCACTCGAAGTATGGTATGAATGGGCAAAAGAATATGAGATAATGAAATAGCAGGATAGCTCCAAAGTAATAGCTACTGCCGGTGTGCAGTGTGTTTCGTACCCGCAACGGGAAAAGACAAAGAATACATTTTTGAATAAAGGGAGGAAGACATGAAAAATAAGGTATTTCTTATCGGCAGCGCCCACTTGGACCCCGTGTGGCTTTGGCGTAAAACTGAAGGCTTTGCGGAAATTAAGTCAACATTTCGTTCAGCCCTTGACAGAATGAATGAATTCCCCGGCTACGTGTTCACCGCATCTTCCGCTTCTTATTACAAATGGATTGAGCAAAGTGAACCGGAGATGTTCGAAGAAATAAAACGGCGGATAGAAGAAGGGCGCTGGATTTTGGCCGGCGGGCTTTGGGTTCAGCCGGACTGTAACATACCGTCAGGTGAGTCTTTTGCCCGTCATATGTTGTATTCGCAAAGGTATTATCTTGAAAAGTTCGGCAGGATATGTGAATTCGGTTATAATGTCGATTCTTTCGGCCATAACGGAATGCTGCCTCAACTGCTTAAACACGGCGGAATGAATGCTTATGTTTTTATGCGGCCGGACAAGGTGGAAAATTCCGCACTTCCGACAGGTCTTTTTATATGGCAATCTCCTGACGGCAGCCGGGCTTTAACTTTTAGGCTGACCATGAGTTACGGAGATGACGGTTTTTCAAAAGATAAGTATCCCGAATATGAGGAATTGAGTAAATATGAAGCCAAAGCCCTTGAAATGATGAAAAACGCCAATGAGCTTGACATGCCGCTTATGAGCTTTTACGGTGTCGGCAATCACGGAGGCGGGCCTACCGTGCGTCATCTTTCAGTTCTTGAAAGAGTTGTGGAAGAAAATGACGGCGCTGTTTGTTTTGCAGGTCCATCGGCATATTTTGAGCATGTTAGGGAAAAGGCAGATGTTTCCGCACTTCCGGTTGTTACCGGCGACTTGCAGCATCATGCCAGCGGCTGTTATGCGGCTAACAGTACAATAAAGAGGAAAAATCGAAAAACGGAAAATCTGCTTATTTCAGCCGAAAAATATGATTGGCTTTCAAATCGTCTGACAGGCTCAAAACTTAGGACAGCGGATTTTGCCTATGCCTGGGAAAAGGTGATGTTCAANNATGACATCCTCACAGGCTGTTCAATTCGCAGTGCTTATGAGGAAGCATATAACTCATACGGATTTGCCTGCGATACCGCTTGGGAGGCGGGTAATTTTGCCATGCAAAAAATATCATGGCGAGTTAATACCAAAAAGCTGTTTGAAAAACCGGGTAAAGAAGACGGTGAAAGACTGTTTGCAGAAAACGGTGAAGGGGAACCTTCCGTAGCTTTTAACCCTCATTCTTTCCCCATAAAAGCGCCGATATATATTCCCTACATTGCAAAAGAAGTATGTGATGCGGAAGGTAACTCTATTCCGTTTCAGATTGTCAGGGCGGAAAAGACAAACGGTCTTGGCAAATATGAAACACTGATTATGGCGGATATTCCGGCTTTGGGTTGGTCAACTCATTATGTTTACCGTAAAAACGGTGAGGCTGCAAAAACTTCTGCTTCCGTCAGCGCAGAGGATTGCGTCCTTGAAAATGACCTTGTTTGTATAAAGTTTGATAAACATACAGGGTGGATAAAGAGCTATTATGATAAGCAACGGCAAAAGGAACTGATTAAGCCTGATTTTGCAAAACCCGTTGTTATTCGTGATGACAAACCGGATACATGGTCCCACGGAATTTTTGAGTTCAGAGAAGAAATCGGAGCTTTTACCGATGCGGAACTTGAAGTAATTGAAGACGGTCCGATTCGTGCCGCAATCCGTGTAATATCAAAATATAATAATTCAAAACTCATTCAGGATTTCTATTTGTATGAAGGCTCCAAAGAATTGGAAGTTAAATGTTTTTTGAACTTCGGTGAGGAGTTAAAGATTCTAAAATTATCTTTCCCCGTCGCCAAAAGTGACGTCAATGCAACATACTCAATGGCCTACGGCTTTATAACAAAACCGGCGGACGGTTTGGAAGAACATGCTCATGCCTGGGTTGATGTGTGTGATGAAAACGGGGAGGGGATTGCCCTTCTCAACGACAGTAAGTACAGCTTTCATGTTAAAGATAATAATTTACACATGGCGGTTGCCAGGGGTTGCGGTTTTGCAGACCATTACGGTGTCAGGGATAACAGACTTCAGTTCCAGGACCAGGGCGAACAATTCTTCAACTATGTGATAATGCCGCATGAGCTCAAGGATTATGCGCCAATTGTTAAGCGTGCTGCTATCCTCAATCAGCCGCCTGAGCTTATTCGCGAAACTCATCATGACGGCCCGCTGGATA
>DCTF01000043.1 GCA_002329225.1 Ruminococcaceae bacterium UBA1447 | reverse complement strand
GTGGTTGTTCAGTAGACATTAAAAAAGCTCGTCATTGTTCAGCACATACTTTTGCAACTCATCGACTGTTGGGCAAAGTTCTTTGGGAACTTCAAAAGATACTGAAAGCTTCCCGTCATCGGATTTTACCGTCCATTTGTTGCTTGCCTCGGTTACGATGTACACCTTGCCGTTTTTCTCAATAACCATACGTAGAACCTCCTGTTGCTTTTCTATTATATCTTACTCCAAAGCGAACTTTACGATTCCGCCTTATCTTTTTTAAACAAAATTAATGCGGAAATTATACAGCTGATCAATGTAAGCACGATTATTACGGCGTGAGAAGTATTGTCGGGAAGCAAATAGCTCAGCCCGCCGAATGCGGAAACAGGTATTACGGCGTACATGCCTAGGTTTTCCAGCGGTTCAATAATTTTGGACAGTATCCCGACGACTGAGCCGAGAAAGAGCAAACCGGAAAAAATCAGTGAAAACCTTAAGAATAATTTCTCTTTTTTAGCCCAAACAGGTAAAACCAGCAGCGCCCATGCGAACAGCAGTGACAAAGAAAAACCGATGACAGACGCTTTTTTGCCCCCGACAAACGCTTCCCAATTCGCTACGGTTCCGGCTATATACAGGATCAGGTAGAGGATAATAGATGCAATCTTTTTCATTCCGCTCATTCTCCTTATCTAAAATTTGAACAGCTTTACGCTAACTCATTTTATCACTAAAACCGCTAAAAAGGAAGAAAAACAGAGCTTTAACAAGTCGGATTTTGAGCAGGCAATGGCTCTCACCCTGAAAATGCGCTGACAGCTCTTGAATATAAGCGCTGTTGACATAATCACTCCTTTGGCATATAATTGGGCAGACAACTAAATCAACTGCGGTTGCCAAAGTTCTTGGCATAATAGGGAATACGGTGCAAAACCGTGACAGCCCTCCGCTACTGTAAGACTGACGAAACTTTNNAAGTCAAGTCAGGAGACCTGCCGTAGTTGATGTAACTCGATACTTTCGGTGGGAAGGTAATTGATGAACCTGCAGTCGGGTAACCGGCTGCCGGAGCAGTGCAATTACGCGGGCCGAAAGACCCGTGTTTTTTATTTTAGAAAGGATGGTAAAAAAAATGAAAAAAACAGCAAAAATCACATCTGCATTTCTGGCGCTTCTTCTGGTGTTCTCCGCTTTGTTCCAAGTGTCGGCCCTTACTCCTGCGGAGATGGCCGAGTCATTGGCAACCTGGCTCCCGGAAAATATCTCCGTTGCCGATGTTGAACCCGATGAATTGGATCTCTACCTGGACTGGACAGTTTTCGCCCTTGCCCGCAGCGGCTACGATGATTTTAACGAGGACTATGCCGCTTACATAGACGGCGCCGTTGAAGCGAACAAAGACGACCTCTCCCTTGCGGACTACACCCGGCTTGCAATGTGCACCATGGCTGCGGGTA
The DNA here is from genome assembly GCA_002329225.1 of Ruminococcaceae bacterium UBA1447. Classification (GTDB taxonomy): domain Bacteria; phylum Bacillota; class Clostridia; order Oscillospirales; family Acutalibacteraceae; genus UBA1447. The sequence goes on along the minus strand of DCTF01000043.1, from coordinate 10,258 downwards.
TTGACCCCAGAAATGTGGGCGGTGTTGACCTGATAAGCGAGGTCAGCAATTATGATTACTCCCTCGAAACTTCAACTGCCCCAATCGCTTTTTCATTGATTGTTTTGGATTCCAGAGGCTATTTCAGCATCGTAAAACGCAATACTCTCATCAACATCCTTATTGCGGCTCAAAGAGAAGACGGCGGATTCTGCTATGCGCTGGAAGACGACGGTTCCGGTTGGACAACCAACGGCGATGTGGACTCCACGGCCATTGTTTTACAGGCCCTCGCTCGCTACAAGAGCAATGACAAAGTTAAACCGGTTATTGACAGAGCGCTGAACTTTATTCAAGGTCAGTTGTTGCCCGACGGCGGTTACGGCGGCTGGGGTTNNCTGGGGTTCCGGCAGTGCCGAGAGCACAGGTCAGGTTTTGGCGGCGCTGTGCGCACTGAGAATTGATCCTTTCTCCGAGGAGTATGTGACTGAAGAGGGTAAAAACATTTTTGACGCTCTGTCCGGCTATATCAATGAAGACGGCGGCGGACGTTGCTGGGACGGCTCTTCAAACGTTATGACTTCATATCAGATGCTTTACTGCCTGAACGCCTATGAGCGCTTTGAAAACGGCGGCCCGGACCTGTTTAACACAACGGAGACAGCCGGCGGAATAGATAGTGTGATTTTCTCACTTATGCGCTTGTTCACATTTGCCATTTACGGTATTTTCGGCAGGCTTTAATTCTCTGTTCGGCTTTCGGGTGCGGTAAAGTCGCTAACAGCAATATTGTATTGAGGCGGATGATTTAAAATGAAGAGAAGAATTAAGGCTTTTCTGTTGATACTGTTGCTGTTTTTATCCGGCTGTACGGCGTCGCTTGAGAATGACGGGACAACAGTTATAGCCGACTCAACTCGGAGCGTTGACGACAGCGGATACTGTACTGAAACCGCACTCGACTCAAATCCCGGAGAGACCGATGCTGACGAACCCGCCCATACCGCAACGCCGGATACATCTGCAAGTTCAGTTGACGGGAGTAAGAGCAACTCTGACCCGACTTCCGCTGAAAAGACTTCTTCCAAAACTCCGTCTTCATCCGCGCCCGCAACAGCTTCACCTACGGCCGCACCTGCTACCTCCGCAAACGTCGGTGAATCCTCCTTTTCAATGGAGCCGAAAGCAAAAAAACTCGGCCCGGGTCAGGTTTCGTTATATATAAACTGCGTCAATGCGGTTAAGGCGGGCATCAGGAATGACCCCAAATATGCAAAAATTGTTCCCGCCAACGGCATTATTTTAGATGAGGCCGTAAATCTGGAACCCGGAGAAAGTGTCTTAGCGCTCCTCCGCAGAGTTGCAAAAGAAAAAGGAATTGCGGTTAATGTCAGAAGCGGCTACCTTGCCGGTGTAGGCGGCGTTAATGAAAAACAGTTCGGCGGTACTGACGGCTGGCTCTACAGCGTTAACGGTGAATTCCCTCGCAAGGGTATAAGGGATTACATTCTGAAGGAAGGGGACTCGGTTGCCCTTTTCTACACAGTCAAAAAAGGCGATGTTCCGGGCGGAATAGTTTTTTAAAAACATAAAGCAATCACACAAAACGGAAGGGAGCATTACGGTTTCCTTCCGTTATTTTTATACAATCAGGGACTTTAAGGGGGAATGACTTGTCACATTCCGGTTTTTGTGATATAAAAAGCATAGGAAAATTTACGTTAAGCGGTTTGGCGACGGGTATTTAAAGCTGTTGACTGGAGAAAAATGTTTACCATAGATGAAGTCGAAAAAATGCTCAACGAAATTGCCGAAACTCTGCCTAAAGAGTGGTTCCGAAAACTGACGGGCGGAATCAACCTGTCAGCGGATGCAAAACTGAGCCCGCATGCTAAGGGAAAGGATTTATATATCCTCGGCGAGTATAAGCGAGGTTCCATGCTCGGCCGCTTTATTATGATTTACTACGGCTCTTTTATCAGGGTTTACGGGCACTTGCCGGAGGAGGAATTTAAAGCAAAACTTGAGCATACTCTTTGCCATGAGTTGACTCATCATCTGGAATCTTTAGCCGGGGCAAAGGATTTAGAGATTGAAGATGCTAAAAAACTGAGTCAATATTTGGAAGGACGGGAAAGAAGTTCCCCTTAAAAACCGTTTCTTCCGCACACGATTATATAAAGTGTCAGGCAAATAAACTCGATTGAGACGGGGGATGTGAAATGAAAAAACTTGCGATTATAGGTTGCAGCAGTATAGGAAAGTATCATCTTGAACGCTTGGTAAAATTTAAAGATACCATCGAATTTGTTGGATTTTGTGATTTGGTGCCCGAAAAGGCTCAGGAATTTTGCGATTTTGCCGGTAGCGGTCAGGCTTTTACCGATTATAGAGAGATGTACAATACTGTAAACCCGGATATGGTTTTTATTTGCCTTCCTCCTTTCGCCCACGGTGAGGTTGAATATGAAACCATTCGCAGAGGTATTCACTTTTTTGTGGAAAAACCCATGGCCTTGAATATCGAGCTTGCAAAGGATATTTCAAAAAAGGTCAAAGAAGCGGGACTTATTACCGCCGTAGGCTTTCAGTGCAGGTACGACACGATTGTTGAGCCTGCAATGAGATTTATGAAAGAAAATGAGATTGTCTTTGTCGAGGCTTCCCGGATAGGCGCCGTACCGAATATTCCATGGTGGTTACAAAAAGAAAAATCAGGCGGTACGTTGGTGGAAACAGCCATACATCAATGTGATATGATACGCTATCTGTTTGATGAGCCGGTTGAGGTTTTCAGTATGGCAACCCGAGGCTTTGTCAAAATGGAAGATTACAACACGGATGACTTGTCCGTTACGGCTGTCCGTTTTAAAGGCGGCGCCTTGGGGCTTATCTCATCCGGCTGCTATGCCACGGAAGGAGCGAGTTTTGAAAGCAAGATAACCTTCAGTGCAAAGGATAAGCGGGGAATACATAAAATCCTGGAATCATTTGAAGTTGTGGAAAAAAGCTCAGATTCCGGGCAGACGGATAAAAAACATGTGACTGATAGTGACGGTGCTTTGAGCAGGGCGTGCAAATCCACTTTGTATGAAGAAAAAGGTGATGCGGGTATTATTTGTGACCGCACCTTTGTGGAAGCCGTTGTCAGCGGCGACGCATCAAAAATTCGTTCTCCTTACGAGGATGCGCTCAAGTCGCTGATATTCGTTCTGAGTTGCAATAAATCAATGGAAACGGGTTTGGCGGTAAAAATTGATTATTAAAATTTAAAAAAATTTTAATGTGAAAAGGGGCAGATTATGGAAAGTTCAAGAAAATGGCTCAAAGGGGACACTCATCTTCACACAATAAACAGTGACGGCGAGTTGACGCCTGAACAGCTGATTCAAGCCCTGCAAAAGAAAGGTTTGGATTGGGCTATAATCACCGACCACAATTATCCCGCCGCCGACTCCCCGAGGATGGAAAATGACTTGCTGCTTATCCAAGGGGAAGAGGTCACGGGAAGGGGCGGCCATTTTAATGTTTGGGGTATAAAAATGCCCGTGAAGGCTCCATATAAACTGACCCTTTTTGAAGATTTTCTGTCGCTGATAGACATTGCAAAAGAAGCCGGCGGTGTAGTAAGCGTTAACCACCCTTTCTGCAAAAATCACGGCTGGCACTTCCCGATTGATGACGTGGACTTTGATTGCGCCGAGATCTGGAATGCCCCCATGCACTTTGATGACCTGACAAATATAAAGTGGTGGCATAATCGGCTGCTTGAAGGTAAACGGATTGCCGCAGTCGGCGGCAGCGACTATCATAAAGATTTTGTTATCACCGACCTTTTGGCTATGCCCACTACCTTTGTTTATGCAAAGTCCAACACCCAACAAGATATATTGGATGCCCTGAAATGCGGCCACAGCTTTATTACACAAGGCCCCGAAAAAACTCGGCTTTATATTACCTGCGGGGAAGCATTCCCCGGCTGTGAGGTAGAATGGGCTCCGGGTATGGAGGTCAATGTAAAAGCGGAAAGAATAAAGCGGGGACACCGTCTGATTGTCTATAACAACAATCTGATTTTGGCGGATATCAAGGCTAAAAAATTCGGGACATTGGAAACGAAAGTTGCAGTGGAAGAAAAGGGCTTTGTACGGGCGCAGGTAATTTATGAATTTAAGCCTCTTTCAAGACCTATTTACAGGGCGGTTCTGAAGAAGGTTATGCCGAAAGACCTCGGAAATCCGATTTTACCCTTTGTTTACTGCTTTACAAATCCAATCTTTTTTTCATAATAAACAAGCCGTTTCGCATTGCCGAAACGCTCAAAACTGCCTAACAGTGCATGAATCAATTTGCACCGCTGTTATAGGCGGCAAGAGTCATTGTTACAGCAGAGTAAGACAAATTCGACCCTTTTCAGCCCAACAAAGATATGGTATAATAATCTAAAACAGTGTGTTATTTTGGATTATTATGCAGGTGGATTGCAAAGTTTTAATTAAAATTACGGATTAAAAACGATTGTGTTAAAATGAAAATGGTAATAGATTTTCCAAGAGGAGGTAGTGTTGTTCATGGGAAGCTTTTTTGATTTGATTGCAAGAAGAGAGAGTTGCCGAAATTATCTTGACAAAAAAGTTGAGCAGGAAAAAATTGAAAAATGCATTGAAGCCGCACGCTTGGCGCCTTCCGCCTGTAATTCGCAACCTTGGAGTTTTGTGGCTGTTTGCAGTGATGAAGTTGTACCCAAGGTAGCAAAGTGTCTTCAGGAAATGGGAATGAATAAATTCACCGACAAATGCCCCGCATTTATTGTGATTGTTGAAGAAAAAGCCGAGTTGATTGCAAGAATCGGCGGAAAAATTATGGACCAGAAGTATGCCCCCATAGACATCGGTCTTGCCACGGCACAGCTATGTTTGCAGGCCACTGAAGAGGGGCTTGGAACTTGCATAATAGGCTGGTTTAACGAGTTGAAACTTAAAAAACTACTTGATATCACACCCCAAAAGAGAATTCGCCTTGTCATAGCAATCGGATATTCAGCTGATGAAACCCTGCGGGAGAAAAAAAGAAAAGAAATTGGTGAAATAGTCAGTTATAAGTAATAACTGAAACGAAAACGGGGCTGTGCAGAAATTAAACTTTGCACAGCCCCGTTAATTATTTGCTCACATATTTACAATAAAAAAGCGGAAATCGCTTTAAAGGAATTAAATATACTGATCAGAGCACTATAAACGGAAACCAACCATTCGAAGAAGTCAATCCGCTTGTCGACTTCTTTTAAACTCACTCTACCCCTGTTATCAATTTTCAGTATAATCGGTTCACTTAAATAGACTCTTGAATCATCTCCAACCTTAATATGGTATTCTTTGCCTTTTTCAAGACCGCTTATTGTAACACTGTGATTTAGCAACTGAATGTTCTTTTTAATAGCGAAGAAACCGAAGTCGAGAGCCGGAACCGGTTTATCATAATCTTCTGTGGCGGCGATAAAGTTGATGGCGGGGGAAGGGGTCTCAAATATCACATCGCTGTTGTCAATGCCCGGAATGGTGTTCCAGGTAATAACAACTTCACCATCCTTTTGTCCCTTGAAGACCACAATGTCGGCGGGCAGGCGATAATTATCCGTTGTCGGGACAACTTGAACATTGCTTTTGTATTCGAGGGTAGTATTAAAGTCACCCAGCCTTTCGGGTTTTTCGTCAATGGTAAAAGAGGTTATCAGATCGGCTAAGGCATTGCCGACTTTCAACCTTCCCGCAGAGCCGAGTATGGGCAGACAGGCGGTGTAAAGGCCGGCCAGAGCCAGGTCTGAAGAACTGTTAACATTAATCAGCGGGTATCTGTTCAGCTTTTTTACAGCTGAATCAAGAAGAGTGTTGATGACGGCTCCGACGCTCAAATCCTCACCGTTAATTCTGCGCAGCTTTGTCATAGTATCTTCGGGCAACATTAAGTCAAGCTCATTCAGGCTTATGGAGGGCAGGATTTCTTCCAGAAGAAGTTGATTGAGAATTATGTCGAGCAGTTCGCCGATGATTCTGTCTGCGCCGGTCTGGCTTCGCAGGGCGGCAATTGATTCCAAAATCTCAGGATTTTTATCAGGATCCTCATTCCCTGCCGCATTGTATTCAAAGGCTAATAATGCGATTTTGCCGAATGCGGTGTCCGGGTTTCCCTCTACAATTTCAAAATCGGCAAAACGCTTAACGACACTGTTGATGACATCTTCCGTATTGTCGGTGTTCAAAATATATTTGTTGTCGATACTCGATATTACTGCGTTAATGAATTGAGCAAAAGCGCCGGGCGAAAGATCATAGCCTTTCAAAGCTTCTCTCAATGCCGGTGTACTTGTTAGTGCTAATGCCCCTAAATCAATTCCCTTTTCCTCAAGCAAGCCCGTTATACCGTTTGGCAGAGCTTTTTTAATCGCATTCGAAACACGAAAAGCATGGGCATTCTTAAAGTACAAATAAGGGTTGCTGCGTATTCCGTCTTCAATGGAACCGCCGTGCAAAGCGGGCATGGCAAAGTTTTCTCTAAAGGGCTTTGGTATAACACCGTATTTGTCCGATACTCCGCTTATATCCACCTGGGTACGGTCGTCGCAATCCACATTGTCTAACCTGCATACGATTTCGCCCGGCATATCACCGTTTGAAAATCTTACCTCACGGTAAGTGTTGGGGTAGCTGATAAGTGCTCCCGTTTCAATATCAAAGATGGTTTCCCCGTTAGCGGATATCGTTTTTGCCACATCATTGGAATGCAGATGTCCGGTAAATACAAAATGCATACCTTCATCCGCTAACTGTCCGGCAATACGCTCGTTTTCAAAAACTGTTGAGTTTTTTGATATAATTTTTTGCAAATCAAAATGTTCCACAATGCTGCCGTGAGCCATTCCGATAACTTTTTCGCCCCTGTCTTCAGCTTTTCGAGTTTCATTTATAATCCATTCGAAAAGTTCCGGTGTTATTTGCATAACACTTTCGTGCTCATCCTTTCCGGAGCGTGTTATGTCGGATGTATAAGAGCAGCAGTCAATTGCAATTAATCTATATCCGCATTGTAATCCCACGGAGTAGGACATCATACCGCCCTTTTTACCTTCAGGGCAGAAAAGTGAGTCCGCTTGGTTAAATCCGAAGTCTTCATAGATGCTTCTGAACAATTCAGGAGTGGTGTACAACATTTCAGGGTTTTCGTTGGCATCTACTTTTCGGTTTTCCGGGTTAGCGTAGGTCGCCGCCTTGCGGTTGTTTATATCATGATTACCGTTGATTATTAAGACTTCTATTCCCGTTCTTTCCCTAAAGTCTTTCAGTTGAGTCGCCACTTCCTGATGGGCAAGTTTTTCGCCGTTAAAAGTCAAGTCCCCGGGAATAAGCAAATACTTCATGGTAAAAGTACCGTCCTCTTTGCGCTGAGCGATAGTTTCAAGAGCGGCTTTTAACAGCGCAGAGGATTCGCCTTTGAGTTTGGCATCGCAATGGGTGTCCCTCAAAAATTCTTCCGACTTATTGTTTACATAGCTTTCGGGAAAATAGTGGGTGTCGGAAAGCACGCCTATCAACAGTTCTCTCTCTTTTTGTGCAGCGCTTAACAATGCCTGTCCCGGCAAAGAGCCGAAAACAAAGCAAATAACTAAAAGCGCAGCAACAAGTTTTCTGAAAAATACTTTCATCTTGCATCCTCCTTAATGGTGTACGAATATTCATTTTTTATTTATATGCAAAGCAGATTATAAAAAGCATTATCAGGTTATGCATTGCCTTATTATATTGTTATTGGCGCATCAGGTCAAGCAATTGAACCGGATTTCTATAAATGTTAATATTTTTTTATAACGGAAAGAGTTACGCCACAATTCACGAACTCTGCCAAATTGTTGAGTATATTCCCTGCCGCTTTTTGAAAACTCTTTGAGTAACTTGAAAATGATTAAAAAATATGCGATGAGTACTGAAAATGCTGCGAAGGGATGGAGAGATTGGCGGTACAATCCTTGCCTGTTGCAGAAGATAAAAATGCAGTCCAATTTAGCGCAAAACCGTAAAAGTAAAGATGCGTTGTTTGTGCATAATACACGGGATAAATCATTGACAGTGCAAAAACGCCGTGATATACTTGTAGCGTCAGATAGTATATTATGAGATAATGTGACAATAATCAAATGGGGGCGCAATCATGATGACAACAAAACGCTTTATAAGCATGCTTCTGGTGCCTGTGCTTTTGTTCTCTCTTTTTTCCTTTCAAACCGGAACGGTAACGGCATCTTCGCCTGAAAAGGCTGCCGGCTCTTCGGGGGCCGTCAGTCAGGCAACTTATGCCTGGGTAATAAATTCTTATATTCACGGTACGACCACGCCTATTATCCCTTCAGTAACCGGCTCTACTGAGCAGGAAGGCTATCGGCTCAATGTTTATGCCGAAAATGTTCTGGGCTATATTTTAGATCCCTTTGAACAAAGCCCTGTAAGCATAAACCTAACCGAGCCTTTGACAACTATTAACTTTTATTACACCCCGAAGACCTATACACTCACCTTTGAATCAAACGGCGGTACTCCTATTGCCGATATTACGGCAAATTACAATACTCCTATTTCAAGGCCTACAAACCCGGTTAGGGATAATGCTACCTTTGCCGGATGGTACAAAGACGAAGCTTTTACAGACCCTGTTTCTTGGCCCTATAACATGCCATTCCAGGGCGGTACCCTCTATGCAAAGTGGACACTTCAACCGGTGACACTGAGTTTTAACTCCAACAACGGTACTCCTGTTGCACCTATTACCGCTTTACCGGGCGATCTTATTGAAAAACCGACGGATCCCACAAGGAACAACTATCGCTTTGACGGTTGGTTTTTTGACATAAGCTACACCCGCCCTGTTTCATGGCCGCTTGAAATGCCCGATACGGAAACAATGCTTTACGCAAAATGGGTATATATACGTTATACGGTAACCTTTAACTCCAACGGCGGTACAAATGTAACGCCGATTACGGTAACTCCGGGCACCACCGTTTATCCCCCGAATGACCCGGTTCGTGAAGGCTATATTTTTGATGCCTGGTATCGTGACAACGGTACTTTTGAGGATCCGGTTGAATGGCCGTTCAACATGGTCCAGGGCTTCATAGCCCATGCCAAGTGGATCCCCGAGATGCAAACAATCACTTTCGATACCGGAGGAGCCGAACCTATAGAGCCGATGCAGGCATTGTCGGGGGCCGATATATCACCGCCGCCCCCTCCGCAGAAGTTCGGTTATGCTTTTGCCGGCTGGATGTTGGACGGCGAACACTTTGATTTCGATACCATGCCTCCCCGTGATATTAATCTTGTTGCCGCTTGGAACGCTTCCCTTCGCTATGCTCAGGCGGAGCTGTCGGTTGGAAAGATGTCAAACGGGGTTTTAAACCCGATTACCTCGGCCCGGGCAGATGAAGAGGTTGTTGTATCCGTATTTGTAAAAACAAACTTTTTCTGCGGCTCAAGCAGATTTGTAGTTATGTACGACCGCGACTTTTATTCTGTTGTCGGTGCAAATAAAGGCGCAATTATCCCGAATGCGGAAAATCTGTATTACGCCAATGCCATCTCCAACTATGGCGGAAGCACCGTAAGCCCTATTACCGGCTGGCCGGAGACTTTTGTTGACGGTGAAAGCGCCCAGTATAAGTACATAACTGCAAACTTTACAGCCAGCGTCAATTCTGTCAATGGAGGCAAACCGCTTGCGATAGACAATGATGTGGCTCTTTTCCAATTCAAACTAAAAGTAAAACCCGATGCTGAAGGCTCGGGGCGTATCTTTATGGACAGCAGGTGGGACAGGTCTTCCACTTACACAAGCGGCGCTCAGTATTATTTTTACTGCACTGACGGCAATGTTTTATCTTCAAGCGGAACATCCGTTGTTGATTTTGATACCGAATATACAACTGCTGACAAAACTGTTAATCTTGATACCAGCCCGATTCCGACTTCCACTATCAGTTTTGACAGTGCCGGCGGAACAGCGGTTGCTCCTATTACCGGCCCGATCGGTGATGCGGTTCCGCCTCCCGCAGAACCCGTAAAAGAAGGATATACCTTTATGGGATGGAGTCCTGCTTTACCTGAATACTTCCCGGACGAAAACATCACGCTTACTGCTACTTGGGAAATTAATATTCACGAGGCAATTTTCATGGTTGACGGTGAGGCGTATCGGTCTTTAAACTTTGCCTATGGGGAACAGATAACGGCTC